>JBFLVQ010000372.1:0-9295 GCA_040758525.1 Acidobacteriota bacterium | reverse complement strand
TAAAGGGATACTTATATATTGTATTACCGACAATAGTCCAGCTAGCCAATACAAAGAATATTGTTGTCAAAGGGTGCCCAGGAATACGAAAGCCTGCTTGTTTATGTTTTGTCTTTGCCTTGTCACGACGAAAGACAAAGATACAGAGCCCTGTCAGACCGAAAAAGATAAAATCGGCTGACACAACATAATTGAGGATCTGCTCGTATTTGCCAGAAAGCGCAATAGCAATTGCCATTATACCCTGCAGTGCAATCGCTGCTACGGGCGCGCGGCTACGTGAATGCAGGTGGGCAATACTTTTGAAGAATAGCCCATCTTCGGCCATAGCAAAGTAGACACGTGGACCTGTCAGCATACCCTGACTTAAGAATCCCAATGTAGAGACAGCAACGGCGACAGCAATGATACGCGCCCCCGTTGTGCCTAATGCCAGTTTCATCACTTCAGCAGCAGGCGCTGATGACGCCGCCAATCCATCTGCACCCAAGCTACGCACACAGACATAATTGACCGCTAAATAGAGTAAGATCACACCAGTAACACCTAATAGCAATCCACGTGGCAGGTTTTTACGAGGCTCGCGTATCTCACTGGAGACAAATCCTGCTGTCTGCCAACCACCATAAGCAAATACTACTGGCACCATCGCTGCGCCAAATGTGATTAGAGAAATCTCTTCCAATGCTGTTGATACTGGCGCAGGGCGCACACTAGATACACCCAATGGCAATAGGCCACATATGACCAATGTAGCAATCGCGATTATCTTTAGCACCATTAACACGCTTTGCACAGTACCACCAGCACGTACACCTAGACAGTTTATTACTACGAGTATAAACAACGTGATCGCAGCAACCAGCCAATCCTGTATAGCTGCGCCCGTGACTTCGACAAAGTAACGGGCGAAAGTCACGGCCACGGCTGCCATTCCTCCTGTCTGTATAACTAGTAGCAATGTCCATCCATAAACAAAGGCTACTAAGGGATGGTAGGCATCGCGCAAGTAAGCGTACTGGCCGCCTACTTGAGGACGATATACCGCCAACTCGGCATAGATGAAGGCCCCTGCCAGTGCAATTAGCCCGCCCAATGCCCAAGCTGCCAGTATCCACTTGGATTGATGAATCTGACGTGCGACAATAGCGGGATTGACAAAGATACCTGCGCCTACAATGCCTCCCATCACAATCATTGTTGCATCAAACAGATTAAGTCGCTCTGCCAGTTGTGGAGTAGCTTTATCGACTTCTGACGTAGGTCGTAGTTGAGACAATGGTTTGGCCTCCTGAAACCAGAAATTGGTCTCCTAGGTGTTAAATAATTTCCCTTTGTATCAATCTTTTACCTTAATTTCAACTGTACTGGCAATCAGTTCGAAGATAAAATATAGCCTATGAACCATCTCTGCTCAATTCTTGCTAAATCGGTGTTTTGTTTATGAGTGATGATGAGAAATTGAGTAAATCAACAAAACTGTACGAACCCCCGATCAGTATCTTGTTGGTTGATGATAATGCCAAAAATTTACTTGCTTTGGCAGCATTGCTGGAAGATATGGGATACCAATTAGTCAAGGCATTCTCAGGCAAGGATGCGCTGGAACAGGTACTTAAACAGGATTTTGCACTGATCCTGTTGGATGTACAGATGCCCGGTATGGACGGCTTTGAGACAGCCAGACTAATCCAGGGAATGACACGTGCACGCCATACACCAATTATCTTTGTCACAGCAATTCATTACAGTGAAGAATATCAGTCCAAAGGCTATCGGGCTGGCGCCGTCGATTACCTATACAAGCCCATCGACGCCACTGTATTACGCGCTAAAGTACAAGTCTTTGTCGATCTATACCGTCAAACTCAGAAAGAGAAACAGCAGCGAGAGATCGAGGAGAAGAAGTCTGCTGAACATCAGGCGCGTATCAATAACATTCTTGAGAGCATCACAGATGGTTTTGTCGCCTTTGACCGAGAATGGCATTTCACCTACTTGAATCGTGCTACCGAAGATCCCCTTACACGTCTTGGCAAAACGCGCGAAGAATTAATTGGTAAGATAATCTGGGATGAATTTCCCGATCTGATAGGAAGCGAACTTTACACACAGTATCAGTATGCCGTCACCCAACAACAGAGCATAACTTTCCAATACTACTATCCACGACTTGAATTATGGTATGAGTTCCACGCTTATCCATCCAATGAAGGTCTATCGGTCTACTTTAAGGATATTACCGCACGCAAGCGCGCAGAAGAGGATCTAAAGAACCAGCGGAAATGGCTGGAGGAGATGCTTAACCTTGCGCCTATCCCAATAATGCTTATTGAACCAGGTACATCCAATGTGACATTTGCCAACAAGGCTGCGGACCGACTAGCTGTTAGTACCCATCTTTATGAAAGTCCTGCTCACCGCACTCAATATTTTTTCACAGATGCAGAAGAGAGTAGCTTGCCTGACGATCAGACCCCGATTGCACGGGCAGCACGTGGCGAACGCTTACGTGGACTGGAAGTAAACTGGCACACCCCATTGGGAAAACAGTCATTGCTTATTTTTGCCGATCCATTACCAGAGATGCATGAGCAACCACCTACGGTGGCGCTAGTATTTCAAGATATTACCGAGATTAAACAGGTAGAGGCAGAGCTGCGTCGAGCCAGTCAAATGAAAGATGAATTCCTTGCTACTGTCTCGCATGAGTTACGCACGCCATTACAAGCAATCCTGGGTTGGACAAAACTATTGCGCTCAGGCAAGCTGGATGAGAATGCCTACGCCCGCGCCTTGGAAACGATCGAGCGTAATGCTAAAACCCAAGCCCAGATTATTGAAGATATCTTAGATGTCTCTCACATTATTAGGGGTAATCTGCGACTCAATGTTAGACCGATAGAACTTGTTCCAGTGATCTGGTCAGCCGTAGATATTGTACGACCGGCTGCCAATGCGAAAAACATCAAGCTCAAATTAGTCTTAGATCCTACGGCAGGCCAGATCTCTGGCGATCCTGATCGTTTACGACAGGTAATCTGGAATCTCCTTTCTAATGCCGTCAAATTTACTCCACAAGGTGGCAATATAGAGATACGCTTGGAACACATTGGAGCCCAAGTAGAAATTGCTGTCTGTGACACTGGCAAAGGTATCAATGTCGAGTTTTTACCTTATGTCTTTGATCGTTTTCGCCAGGCCGACAGTACTATCACTCGCCGACATGGTGGGCTGGGATTGGGACTGGCAATTGCACGCCATTTAGTGGAACTACATGGCGGTACAATTCAGGTCGAGAGTGCTGGCGAAGATCAAGGTGCGACATTCTCTGTAAAGCTGCCACGCCTAGGCATGCGAGAGAGTGCACTCAAACAGACCTTCAAACAGGTAACCCACCCGCTTAATATGGAGTTCGATTGCCCACCAGAACTAGAGGGAATGCGCGTACTGGTAGTTGAAGACGATCCTGATACACGTGAATTGATTACTGCTGTACTACAACAGTGTGGTGCTAAAGTAAGAGCTTGCGGCTCAGTAACAGAGGCGTTAGAGATGCTCGATCAGTGGCATCCAGATGTACTGCTCTCTGATATAGGCATGCCAGAAGAGGATGGCTATGATCTAATTCGCAAAATAAGAGAGCGTCAACAACAAGGCAAGACGATTCCCGCAGCAGCTTTGACCGCCTTCACAACAGTAGAGGATCGCTTGCGCGCTTTGTCAGCAGGCTTCCAAGAACATATTCCAAAACCTGTTGAACCAGGGCAACTGGCAGCCATTGTCGCCAGCCTTTCTCGTAAGGCGACAGATAATCCTGGCGAAGAGTTTAACAACTAAACAGGTAAAGAAGGTATCTCTACTCGATCAAGGTTTTAACTTATCCAGTGCAAGCATAATCCCATGAATAATTGCTTCTGGGCGAGGTGGGCATCCTGGGACATAAACATCAACAGGTATAATCGAACCTACCCCAGCATTGGCAGCATAACACGATTTGAAAAGGCCGCCACCGCAGCCACAACTACCTATCGCAACCACTAATCTAGGACGCGCAGTGGCTTCCAAGGTTTTGATTAATGCAATCTCCATATTACGTGTTACTGGACCAGTAACTAGCAGCATATCAGCATGACGCGGCGAAGCTACAAAGTGTATACCAAAACGTTCTAGATCGTAGATAGGATTGTTCAATGCTACTACTTCAACTTCGCAACCATTGCAAGAACCTGCATCCACTTCGCGTATATGCAGCGAGCGACCAAATAGACGCTGAATCTTTTTGCGTAGCGCGGCTCCTGCATATTCAGTCTCTCGGGAAGTATGTTGTTGTGCAGAAGACTGATCTTTTGTCATTGGCCCAAACTGACGTGTCAATTCCGCACGACTACGTACTGCTAGACGATATTCTCCTGTCATTGTAATCGCCTTGTTAGGACAGGCTGGCTGACACCACCCACAGAATGTACAGTCAGCAAGGGAAAGTTTTACTGCTCGTTGGCCATTATCATTAACAATACTAAGCGCATCTGCGGGACAGACAGTGATACACTGATCTTCGCATTCATTGCATAGAGCCGGATCAATTGCGGGTGGACCGAGAAATCCTGTTGGTGTTGTTGCTGGTTTAGTCTCTGTAACAGTACCTACCAATATACTTTTGCGAAAGATGTTAAACATACTTTCTCCTCACCCTATGCTTAACGATCACAACCTGAATAAGAGAGATTGAAGCTCTTGTTGATTAAAGGAAAGTCCGGCACAATATTGCCTAACACAGCATGTTGAATTGCTGGCCAATTAATAAATGATGGTGAGATTATTTTACATCGTCCCACCATATTCTTATCTGCGCTGAGTACCCAAAAGATAACTCTACCCCGCCCAGATTCGGCATAACCTAGTGCGGCTCTACCTGCTGGCACACTTGGTATTTCCACTCGCAGAGGTTCATCAGGCAATTTTTCAATGGCCTGTGCGATGATATGACAAGACTGTGCGACCTCATCAACACGTACGCGTAAGCGTGCCATTACATCACCATATCGGTAGATTGGCACAGTAAAATCTATATCAGGATATCCTGCATAGGGATGATCTCGCCGACAATCTTCATCAATTCCAGAGGCACGCGCTATTACGCCAACGACACCTAGATCTTGTGCCACTTGTGTAGTTAGTACTCCTGTAGTCTCAAGTCGATCGATAACTGAAGGAGTATTGGTAATGATCTCTGATAGTTCACGTACCTCTGTAGCAATCTTCTCAACTACCAGATCAATCTCACGTAGTTTGGTATCATCTAGATCGATGGTGATACCACCAACCACATTGACAGCGCGTAACAATCTATTGCCAGTCATGCGTTCGTTTAGGCGTAATATTTGTTCCTTGAGGCGGGAGGCTTGTGCGGCGCCAAAGGCAAACCCAACATCAAGGGTGATACCGCCGATATCGCCAATATGAAAATATAGACGCTCTAGTTCAGCAAAGATAGTACGCAATAGCGCTGCCCGTCTACTGATAGCAACCCTTGCCAACCGTTCTACAGCCTGGCAATAGGCAAGTGAATGAGCAATCGTAGCATCACCAGAGATACGCTCAGCCAGTGCTACACCCTTTGCCAGCGTGCGTTGCTCAAATAGTTTCTCGCTGCCTTTATGTGTCCAGAAATGGCGAATTTCAAGGTTAACAATGGTTTCACCTAACGCACTAAAACGAAAATGACCAGGTTCAATAATACCGGCGTGTACAGGTCCAACAGGAATCTCATAAATTCCTTCACCATCTACCATCTGAAATGGATATTCACCCGTGACCCGCGGTGGCTGCTTACTTACAGGAAAATCCTGGCGTAATGGGTAGTATTTTTCTGGCCAATCTTCATGTACAACCAGTGGCCGTAGATCTGGATGGCCTACAGGAACGAGACCAAACATATCCTTTATCTCACGTTCATACCAATTTGCTGCTGGCATTTCCGGCACAATCGAGGGAAAGGTAAATTCACGCTCAGATACATCTGCGCTCAGTAGTACAAAGCTATCAATTTGTGGTTCGCTAAAAACATAGTAGAGACGAAAGTTTCCCTCGGTGGCACGCAGATCAGCAGCAAACATTCCGCAGAATCTGAAACCCATCTGCCGATATAGTTGTAAACAGACTTCTGGAATCTGTGTCTTTGACACTCGTAGATATATCTCATTAGGCGCTGGTGTGGCTGCTATTTCAGCAGCCGTGACATTCAATTCAGGAGAGAGTGTACTAAGAGAGAATGGCATCAGATTATCCTTTATTAGCAATAATTTTGGCTGCTTCTGTGATCAAGATATTAAGCTCGCTAGGTAGATATAGCCCTAGAGTGAGAATACAACCTGCTAATATAACCATGGCAGCAAGATTCCATTTACTGGTCTCTCCTCTATCTATTCTTTCTGGTATCTGTCCTAACACCATCTTGAACATATGATAGACAAATCCGGCGCCAACCAATGCTAGTACCGTTAGGTAAACAGCAGCAGCGAGATAACTGCCTTTGGTAATACCAGCAGCCAGAATAGTAAATTCGCTGATAAAGAGTCCAAAGGGTGGCATGCCAATAATTGCCAATGTGCCAACTATCAATAGTCCTGCGGTAAGCGGCATAGTGTGTATAAGCCCTTGCTGTACACGTTCAAATAATGTTGTTTTATACTTTAGTAGGATATTACCAACCGAAAAGAACATCAGTGATTTGGTTAAAGCATGATTGAGCGTATGTAATAACGCGCCATAGAGTCCCAATGTGCCACCAAATCCAATACCAATGGCAATAATACCAATATGTTCAATACTTGAATAAGCAAGTAGACGCTTGAAATTCTTTTGTAACAATATAAATGGGGTAGCTAAGGTTAGTGAGGCAATACCAAATATCAGCATCAATTGAGCTGCATATCCATTACCAATAGTATCTTGAGTAATAACAAAATAGCGCAGGATGGCATAGACAGCACAGTTAAGCATTACCCCTGAAAGCATAGCAGAGATAGGAGTAGGTGACTGGCTATGAGCATCCGGCAACCAAGTATGCATAGGCACAAACCCGGCCTTGGTACCATATCCAATGAGTACAAAGATAAAAGCAAGTTTAACCAATTTGGGATTTAAACTTGTGGCATTAAGTGTAAGAAAATTCCAATTGAGCACTCCAGCAACTTCGCCAAAACTCTTAAAAGCCGCCAGATACATAAAAATTGTTCCTAATAGCGCAAACGCAATTCCTACAGTACAGAGAATCAGATATTTCCATCCTGCTTCTAATGATGTCTCTTTATTGTAAAAGACTACCAACAATGCAGAGGTAAGCGTGGTAGCTTCCATTCCAACCCAGAGTACGCCTAGATTTGCTGTTGTTACTACTAACAGCATAGTAAAGATAAACAGATGCACAATGGCATAGTAGCGTCGTAGTGCAGCAAGAGAAAATTCTTTCTCATCCAGTTCTATCCCTAGATAACCAACACTGTAGATGCTGGCAACAAAGGCAATAAGAGTAATGATAAGTGCCATCAATAGCCCTAGAGAATCTAACATCAAGATTCCGCTCAGACCTGACAAGGACTTTGCTGCCATAACCTTACTTGCACATAGCAGTGAGATTGCCAGCATCGCGACAGCGGCAAGTAGACAGAGCGCACTTAGTGTCTGGCGTGTATGGGGAAGTAGTGCAAGTAATGCAACAACTAATGGAATTGCTAGCAACAGTTCGATCACAATTTGTCCTTCCTATCCCTTGAGTGATTGTAAGCGTGTTGTATCTAAATGGTCGAATGTCTCCTTGATACGATAAGCAAACAGACCAAAAATAATTGCACCTAGTAACAGATCAAAGAATATCCCCAATTCGACAATTAAAGGCATACCGAAAGTAGTAGCAAGTGCCGATAAGAATATCCCATTCTCCATTGTTAGTAACCCAATCACTTGTGTGATAGCCTTCTTACGAATGATCATGACAAAACAGCCAATTAATACTAGTGATACAGAGATTGCTAACAGATTTGGTATTAACCCTAGGCCTGCACTCTCGAATGGTTCTGCGACAAAGTAGGCTAATACAACCAACAAACCACAAACTAGCACCGATAACGGTACACTCAGGAATGGTTCAATATCGTGTTTTATTTTTAAATTCCTAACAATACGAGTGAGAATTGTCGGGATAAGTACTGCTTTTATAACCAATCCTGCTAATGCAATGGCATAGATATGCTCCCTTCCTGTACTATAAGCAATTAGTGCTGTCATTGCCGCGAGAGCAAAACCTTGTGCGCCATAGGCACGAATAACAGATGCAATACGTAAATTAGCAACTACGGCAATTGCTGCTACCAACAGCAATACAGAAAAGAGATTGAGTACCTTGCCAATTACTACCGCATTGCTAAAAATCATATTTCCTCCATCCATTAGTATTTCCACACTACCACGGCTGCTACCAAGGCAAGAAATCCAAGTAAATTTGCGACACTGAGCAGATGTGGCACACGGAAAAGACGCATTTTTGCCAGCGCTGTTTCTATCAGTGCAATAAGCAGGGCAAGGACAGCAATCTTAATAATAAAAGCTGCCAGAGCGATGATCAGCGCTTGAGAGCTGAAATTGGTAGCAATGCCGATAGGAAAAAAGATATTAGCGATAAAGGTCAACAATAGTGTTAACTTGATCGCACTACCCCATTCGATAAGTGCCAACTCTTTACCGGAATACTCTAGAATCATTGCTTCATGAATCATAGTAAGTTCCAGATGTGTAGTTGGGTTATCAAAAGGAATACGTCCTGCTTCTGCCAGGGTAATGATCGCAATAGCAATCAGTGCCAATGGATAGACCGGCGACACTACTTGCAAGCCTAAGGCAGCAAAGCTTGCCACCATTGTAGAGAGATGTGTTGTGTTAGTAAGCGCAGCTAAAGCAAAAATGGTGAGCATAAGCGCAGGCTCAGCAAGGGCGGAGAGACTCATCTCACGACTGCTTCCCATTCCACCAAAAGCACTGCCAGCATCTAAGGCTGCTAGTGCGATAAAGAATCGCGCAAACCCTAACAGGTAGATAAAAGCAATAGCATCGCCAATGAAACTGCCCATTGCCGATGTTGATAGTACTGGTAGAAAGAGTGCCGCGCCAAGATAAGCAGTAAAACTAATATATGGCGCAACTAGAAAGATCCAGGAGCAAGTATGTGAAACCACCGACTCCTTTTGAAACATTTTATAAATATCAAAGTATGGTTGCCAGATACTTGCGCCTATAC
>JBFLVQ010000371.1:0-9351 GCA_040758525.1 Acidobacteriota bacterium | reverse complement strand
AGAAAACTTGCCACTCTATCTGGGCTTTTTTGAGTTTGTTCATAATGAAAAAAAAGAGGTAAAGCTTTGTTAGGCTCACTGTTAGGTTTGCTTCTTTCTTAGCTCCCTGATTCACAGATTGAGCCTTCGGCTTTTCTTTTTTCTCAGGATATCTGATCTGCTCTATCTCCTTTTCCGTCTTCATAAATCTTCTCTTATGAACCAATGTAGATATCTCTTCAATCTTTTTTACTAAGCAGCTCGCAAGGTAAATCGGGCCTGTTGTCCTTCTTTAAATTTGACATTCAGTTGCCAGGAGCCCGCCATTGAAATATTGCTGTCAACTTTGTAGAGGCCGGGAGTGTCTGTAGGTTTGACAGATGTTTCACTCATCATAGTTGGCATTCCTGACATTGGCATTGATAAGCTTGCTTGGACATTTTCTACGTTAACTCGCTGATTATCTTCTGCTCGGCGAAATTCCAGAACAAAACTCTCTTTTCCTTGCTTAAGCTGACCTGTTTCATCAAGCACTGCCACTGTATATTCACCCACACGCTGTTGCTCAATCGGCTTGAGGTTACTCACATCACTGCTGCCACGACCACAAGCTGACAGAGCGAGCATTACTACAACAGCCAAAGCCGTATAAATTACTCTGGTGCACATATCTCTCCTCCTGTTAGGTTCGATAATTAATCCCCTTAGGATTAGGTGCAATATATGTGCCTCTTACTGATATATTGAGGATGAATTTACAGTTGAGTTAATTTGATCGGGGTATCGGTATTAAGAGTTATGAAATTCATATAACGAACTATATGAGCCGGCTGTTGAAGCTGTTGGCAGTATTTGCAGAGATAGCTTTTCTTGCTATGGAAAGCTGAAATGTTTTGAAGAGATTGCTTATGCTGTTCCCTCCGTCTTTGCAAGCCTTTTTATCTCATATCCCTTCCAAATTTCATAGATCGCGGGGTAAACCAAAAGTTCTAAAATGAACGAAGTGAAGATGCCGCCGATCATCGGAGCGGCTATTCTGCGCATTACATCCGAACCGGCGCCTGCAGACCACATAATTGGAATCAAGCCCATGAACATTACGCCAACAGTCATTACTTTAGGCCGGAGACGCTTTACTGCTCCGTCTTCTATTGCTTCTTTCAGATCTGCAATCGATCTCATCTTACCTTTCGCTTTTCTCCCCTCATATGCAAGGTCAAGGTAGAGCAGCATGAATACAGCAGTCTCTGCATCAACACCGAGCAGAGCTATTAAACCTACCCAAACAGCTATGCTCATATTGTAATCGAGCAAGTAGAGCAGCCAGATAGCACCTACTGCTGAGAAAGGCACGGCTAGCAGTATTATTATGGTCTTAACAAAAGATCCAGTATTGAAGTAAAGAAGAATGAAAACTATGAAAAGCGTGACTGGCACTACTAGCCAGAGACGCTCAATGACTCGTTGAAGATATTCATATTGACCACTCCAAACCAGGTTATAGCCTGGTGGCAATTTGATCTTTTCCTCAACCACGCGCTTAGCCTCTTCAACATACCGTCCCATATCGCGTCCCGCAACATCTACATAAAGAAACCCGGCCAGGAATCCTTCTTCATTCTTAATCATTGGCGGTCCGGTCTGAACCTTGATATCGGCGAGTTGAATTAATGGAATTTGGGCTCCAGTTGGAGTCGGTACTAATACCCGGCTCAACTTTTCAATATTATCGCGCAGTTCGCGCGCATATCTGACATTAACAGGATAACGCTCTCGGCCTTCAATAGTCGTGGTTACCGTGTTCCCGCCAATGGCGGATTCAATAATGTCGTTCACATTGCCAATACTCAATTGATAGCGTGCCGCTTCCTCTCGTCTTACCTGAAAATCGAGGTAGTAGCCTCCCGTCACTCTCTCAAAGAATGCGCTACGTGTACCAGAAATACTCTGTAACACGCCTTCAAGCTCCAATCCGATCTTTTCAATGGTTTGCAGATCAGGTCCCAGCACTTTGATCCCGATCGGCGTGCGGACGCCTGTTGTAATCATGTCTATACGAGTGCGTATGGGAAATAACCAGGCATTTGAAAAAGAGGGTATCTGAACTGCGCGGTCCATTTCCTCGATCAGCTCTTCCCACTTCTTTGGCCTCTCTTCGGGCCATATCTTCCTTAAACCTTTCTTGAAGAACTCAGGTGCCCAACTTGAATACCAGCGATCCTGGTGAACTTTTCTCCACTCTTTTTCTGGTTTCAACACTATTGTAGTTTCTACCATGCTGAAAGGAGCAGGATCTGTCGAAGTCTCGGCCTTTCCGATTTTACCGAAAACAGTTTGAACTTCAGGAAACTGTTTGATGAGCTTGTCTTGAATTTGTAAATATCTGCTTGCTTCTGTCACTGATATTCCAGGAAGAGTGATCGGCATATAAAGGATAGAGCCTTCATTGAGCGGAGGCATAAACTCCGAGCCTAGTCTCTGGTAGATCGGTATGGTGGCAAGGACTAAAAGAAGAGCAAGAATAATAACCAACCATTTATGATTAAGAACGGATTTAACTACCGGATGATAGACGCGCATTAGAGGACGGCTGATTGGATGTGTATCTTCACTATGAATCTTTCCAACAAATATGGTATTAGTGACTCTGGCCAGCCAGCGCGGACGGAAAGAGAACTCTCTTGTTCTCATCAATAGTAATCTCACGGCTGGATCGAGCGTGATTGCTAAGATCGCGGCAATTGCCATAGAGAAGTTTTTAGTGAATGCCAGGGGCTTAAACAGTCGCCCTTCCTGATATTGAAGCGCAAATATGGGTATAAAAGAGACGGCGATGACAAGCAGAGAGAAGAAACTTGGACCGCCTACCTCTTTAACCGCATCAATGACAACTCTCCTGGAATCTCCGTGGCGACCTTCCGCTTCCCAGTGTTCCAATTTCTTATGTGTCTGCTCGACCACTACAATTGCTGCGTCAACCATTGCTCCGATTGCTATCGCGATACCACCCAGTGACATTATGTTTGAAGTCAGACCCGTGCCGTACATTGGAATAAAAGAGAGTATTACTGCAATAGGAATCGTGATTATTGGAATTACCGCGCTTGGGAAGTGCCAAAGAAATATAAGAATCACAATGCTGACTATTATCAGTTCCTCAATAAGAGTATGTTTGAGAGTGTCAATAGAACGTTGAATTAGATCCGATCGATCATAAGTGATTACTACATCAATGCCTTCTGGAAAAGATGGTTGGATCTCTTTCAATTTGGCCTTCACGTCAGTGATCACATCCATTACATTTTGACCGAATCTAACGACGACAATGCCGCCTGTTACTTCTCCTTCTCCATTTAACTCAGCGACACCGCGCCGCATATCTGGACCAAGTTCCACTCTGGCGATATTTCTTATATAGATTGGTGTTCCTGCTTGATCAGAGCCGACAGCGAGATTCTCAATATCTTCTCGGGATGTAATATAGCCTCGCCCACGCACCAGATATTCTTTGCCTGTGAACTCCACCACGCGACCACCAACTTCATTGTTACTGTTTCGTATGACATCCATAACTTGATGAAGCGGCATGTTATAAGCGAGCAGTCTATTGGGATCGATATTCACCTGGTATTGCTTAACAAATCCTCCAACCGGCGCCACCTCGGCAACTCCTGGAACGCTTGATAGCCAGTAACGCATATACCAGTCGTTAAAAGAGCGCAGTTCAGCAAGATTATGTTTTCCTGCTCTGTCTACCAGCGCATACTCAAATGCCCAACCAACTCCTGTAGCATCAGGGCCAAGCGTGGGTGATACACCTTCGGGGAGCTTTCCGGTGATTTTGCTCAGATACTCAAGCACTCGGCTTCGCCCCCAATAGATATCGGTGCCCTCATCGAAGATCACATAAACATAAGAGAAACCATAATCGGAGATTCCACGAACAGCGCTCACACGCGGAGCTGCCAACATTGATGAAACGATCGGATAGGTAATCTGATCCTCTACCAGATTGGGGCTGCGGCCTGGCCATTCAGTGTAAATTATCACTTGCGGATCCGAGAGATCTGGTATGGCATCCAGAGGCACATTTCTCATCGACCAAACGCCGATAAGGACAAGCGACAGGACAAGTATCAGGATCAGTACTCGATTTGCAGCGGAAAACTCAATTATCGCATTAATCATCGTGGAAACTCCCAACAATAAAAAGAGAGTTGGACGAAAACTCGCTTGCTCCTGAACTCTTCATCGAGCAGTTATATTTGTTTGTATTGATCCTAGAGTTTGTCCCTCTTTTCTCACTGTCACAGTAGTTTCCCAAGTCCAGGCCATCGGAATATCGATCTCTCCAGTGTATTCGCCATTGCCCTCATGATTAAGTTTTGCAAGCGAAGTCATTGGCGGCATGCTGCCCATTTGCGGCATGAAGAGCTTTACTTCAACTTCTGCTTCTGTAATTGGATTTCCAGCAGGGTCTTTAACTATGAGGCGAACAGGATTCTTGCCGACTTTGGCGGTTTTCGGTTCTACTATGTCGATCTTCAGCTTCGCTGCTGCTGCCGCTTGCTGTTTTGCTGCTTCTGTCGGTTTCCCCATATTGGCAAGCGCGCCTTTCAAGCGGCTTTCAGAATCGATAATAAAATTGGCCGCAGTAACTACGCGCTCGCCCGCGCTCAAACCACTCTCAATAGAGTATAAACCACCTGCTTCAGAGCCTATCTTAACGGCTCTTGGTTCAAAGTATCCCTCGCCTTTATCCACGAAGACATACTGCTCTGTCCCAGTATTCATCACTGCATCTAGCGGCACTACTATGTGAAATCCCAGGTTGATGCTTACTTTCATATTCACAAACATGTCTGGCTTGAATTGATAGTCTGGATTGGGGCATTCAATGCGGATCTTGCCGGTGCGAGTTTTAGCGTCTAAAAAAGGGTAGACATAGGTGATCTTTCCACCGATCAATTTTTTCCTTTCAGGTGTATAAGGCAACTCGACTTCTGCTGTCTGTCCCACTTTTAAAAATGGGATTTCATACTCATAGACTTCGCCCATTATCCAGACGGTGGAAATATCAATAATGGTATAGAGATCCATTTCTGGAGAGACATATTTTCCGCGGCGATAAGCTGCGCGTTCGGTAACGACTCCGCTTACAGGGGAATAGATTGTGAGTGTACGCTGCGCCACTCCTTCTCTTTCTAATCTCTCGATCTGTTCATCAGTAACATCCCACAATCTGAGCCGTCTTCTGGCTGCTTCTACGAGAGAACTCGCGCCTTCTGATACTTCTTTGAAAGAGCTTTTAGAGAGCTGTCTGCGATAGGTGAGAGCGAGCAAATATTCCTGTTGAGTAGCAACCAGATCAGGACTGTAAATCGTGAAAAGCGGCTCGCTTCTCTTCACAACTTGTCCAACATAATTTACAAAAACATCTTCCAGGAAGCCTGTGACTTTGGTATGGACTTGAGTAAGTTTGGTTTCGTCATAGGCTACTTTGCCTACTATTCTAATCTCTTTCATCAATTGCTTTGACTCAGCAGCCACAGTTTGAACGCCGATAAGCTGCTGACGCTGGGAAGAAATATAGATCGTATTGCCTGCAGACGAGTCAGGAGAAGATTGAGGAGCAGATGATTCTGAAGGAATATCTGATCTTCCAACAGATGAAGATCTTGATCCTTCAGACGGTTCTTCGTTTGCTTGCGCTTGAGCGATCCCTTGTGCTGATTCAGTCAACTTTGGCATACTACAATAGAAATAAGCACTCGACACCCACCCTCCAAGCGCGAGCATAAGCATTAATAGGTACATAAGATTCCAACGCTTTCTGGAAAGTGAATTCTCTGGGTCGGCTGGCGAGCCGCCAATATTCAACGGCTCGCCTCCTCCTGCAATCTGTTCCTCATCCTTTCTGTTAGAGGCTTCAAGCTTTGGTTCGCCAGAATCCTGGATTTTGTCGGCTGGAGTTGGGATTCTGTTAGCTGACATTGCCATCTCCTCTGCAGCTATTGCAGTTTTAGCACAATGCTAACGATAGTCTTAGACTAAGTTAAATCTGTTCTATCTATAATGTATTTGAAGAGGAAGATGATTGACATTAAGTTAAAGTTTACTTGATGAATTCGGTAGAAGTTTGCCTAGCTGGAACGGATTTTAAGGGATCTAGTGTTATTGGTATCTTCACCAAGCAAATCTTGCGATTATGGATGGTGATTGCAGGTTAAACCTGGTAGGCACGTGGTTCACTTGGGAGTTCAGCGACACCCCATCCCCACTCGCGATGCCTCCGCGATAATCTTATTTCTCTACTTCGGCAGTACATGCTCAGCTTATCGAATTATTGTTTAGGCACCTTTTCTCTTTGAGGTGATAAAACCGGTAGTTTGTTTTGTTCTTTTGGCAGCTCCGTCAGTACATCCTGCTTGAGTAATGGGTTTAATCCAGGCTCTCGTTCATAAAGCCTCTTCCAAAAAAGATCATACTCAATCGCTGTCATAGGTCGCTTCAGATCGAAGATATAACTCTTACCATCAGTAGCGAATTGACCTTCGAATGTTGCAATCTCGAACTTGTAACGGCCCAGGCGTCCTATATCGCGTATATCCGAGTAGCGCCAGAAACGCGAGTGATCTTCGGTGTCTGCTTGAAAAGCGACGTGATATTCGTAAACACGCAAAATACCAGCTTCGCCGCCTGCACGGTGGCGATGAAAAACTGGTATCTCAAAAATTAATCTGTCCGAATCTTCAGAAATATCAGGAATAACAGTGGTGGCAATAGGTCGTTCAAATCTAGCAATCAGAGTACGAGCAATTTCTGGTGTAACCTCTTTGTCGAGTAATTTAAAATCGTATTCATGCTCGGAATCGATACGAACTGACTTGCCGTCGGTGAAAGGCGCTTTGCGTGGGATTATTGGTATGCTTGATGCTTCATATACGACTATGCGCAATGTTCTCTTCTTAATTTCAATGCGCTTAATATCTTCCTTTCGCCAGGTACTATTGTGTCTGGCCTCATCTTCATTCCCTCCTTGATACTCTATACCCACATCTGTGATACGAAGCTCTCCCTTACCTGATCCTATTCCGTGATCGTGCTCAACATTGTAAGCAAAGTTAATCGGCTCTGTTCTTGTTGTGACAGGGCTGTTTGTTTCTCGCTCTTGGGCGAGAGAAACCGTAGTCATCATGCCCATTACAACAAGCACTAATATACAAAGGAATGTTCTTGAGTTATTAACTAACGTAGTTGTTCTAATCATTACTGTAGAATACCTCCTGGTTATTCTGCGCAGCCTCTTCGACATAAGAGCCAATAAGATGTGAGGCGGCGAGCACCGCAGGCACATAGTTGATAGTTTCTGCTGGCAAAAGCTGGCGTTCAGCCATTGTCCAAAAATCACGTATACCAGTGTATCGCATGACTTTTGCTATACGTTCCTCTCCAGCGTTATAGGCAGCAATGGCAAGAGGCCAGTCGTTAAAAAGGGCGTATAGATCGCGCAAGTACCTGGCAGCAGCTCGCGTAGATTTTTCAGGATCTTTTCTCTCATCAGTGAATGCTGTACGTTTCAGACCATAGCGATCTCCTGTCCCAGGTATGAATTGCCAGATGCCAAGCGCCTGTTTTGGAGATATCGCTTCAGTGTTGTAACCGCTCTCGACAAGACCAATGGCAAGCAGCCATTCAGGAACACCCTCCTCTCGGAAGATGCGAGCCATCATTGTTCGATACTCTGCAAGACGGGCCAGACCTGTGCTCAGCCGTACACGCCCGCGCCCACGGAAATGCTTAAGATGAGAGGCCACTCTAGAATCAGCTATATCTTTTCCGTCAAGATTTGCTGAAACGGAAGGACTCTTGGAATTCTCATCAAGAGCAATAATCGCAGAGGTGATCTCTTTCAAATAGTCGCGTAGAAATGGATCATCCCTTTTTTCATCTCTCTCTGGAGCTGCTGCGGCAATGACCTCGCCAGCCAGCCTGAATTGTGCGCGCGCTTCATCTCGGTGTCCGGCCTTGAGCGCAGCAACTGCCGCCTGACGATGCTCATCAGCCTCCTTAACAATGTCTGCCGCATCTGCCGCAACTGTTACACGCTCAAGAAATCGATCAAGGTTGCGGCCAATATCCTTCTGTTCAATAGCAGAAGGGCTTTGCGCTTGAACTGCAATGCTGATACCTAGAAGACAGAGCAATATATTTAATACTTTAATCATTTACCTCATTAGCCTCCAACCAAGCATCCAGGCCAATGCGGCCAGAGCTACAATGCCTGCTCCCCAGAATAATAGTTCGCGGCGCCGAGTGTTTACCATAGCTGGCGCGGCTACTGGCTCACCATTGGGAATAGAAATATCGCCAGTTGTAATTACCGGTTGGCGTGCGGGTGTTCTGCCGAAGAAAGCCTTGAACCAACCTTCCATCTCAGAATGTTTCCAGATCGCGTAGATCGCTGGATAGATCGTTAGCTCCAGAATAAAAGAGGTGACAAGCCCGCCTACAATCGGCGCTGCCATTCGCTTTGTTACATCGACACCAGTTTCGGCTGCGCTTGCCCATAAGACAGCAGGTACAAGGCCAACAACGTCAGTGAAGACTGTCATCACTTTCGGACGAAGCCTTTTCACTGCGCCTTCGTGAATCGCTTCTCTCAGATCACTGAAACCAGCCATTCGCCCTTCTTTCTTAGCTCTCTCATAGGCAAGATCTAGATAAAGCAGCATCACCACGCCTGTTTCTGCATCAACTCCTGCCAGTGCGATCATTCCAACCCAGACAGCTACGCTCATGTTGTAGCCGAGCCAGTAGAGCAGCCAAACTGCGCCAACCAGCGAAAAAGGAACGGCCAACATCACGATCAATGTATGCTTCCAGGAGTTGAAATTCAGATAGAGGATGAAGAAAACAATGAACAGCGTCAGAGGAACCATCAGTTTCAATTTTTCGCGAACACGAATCAGAGATTCATACTGGCCGGTCCATTCGATCCGATAGCCTGGGGGCAACTGCACTTTTTCTTGTATTGCCTGCTGCGCTCTCTTTACATAGCCTTCATAGTCCTGATCCGCAACATCGACAAAGACCACACCATACTGATATCCGTCTTCGTTCTGGATCATGTGAGAGCCAGTGTTGAAACTTATTTCGGCCAGTAATGAAATAGGAACTTGAGCGCCTGTCGGGGTCGGCACCAACAACTTCTCAAGCGCTGCTTCGCTGTCACGCAGTTCACGAAGGTATTGAACATTGATCGGGTAACGTTCACGCCCTTCAACAGTAGTCTCGACATTCTTTCCGCCCAGCGCGGTTTCGATAATGTCTTCTACATCAGCGACTGTTAGACCATAGCGGGCCGCAGCA
>JBFLVQ010000370.1:0-9360 GCA_040758525.1 Acidobacteriota bacterium | reverse complement strand
GGATCGATTCAATCTGTTTATCGATTTTTGTGATGGCTCCAGAGGAGAAAAACGCTTCCAGACTCAGAATAAAACAGCTCGTTGGGTAACGCTGGTCTATCAGTGTCTGGGGTTATTTACACCTTGGGAATCTATATGTGTGCTACCGGAAAAGTTTGATCGAAACTGGACGAGAATACCATCGATTCCTAGCCTAAGTTTTTTGGGTATAAATCCTGATGATGAGCATTCAATAGAGAAAAGACGTATGCATACAATAATTCATCCTGGTTGTTTCGCGCGCTTGCTACAAATTCTTGGATTTGCTCCGCCCGCAGAATGCTTGGAGGTTCCCAATTTTCTCCTGGCGATGAATAATGATTCTTCTGAAAATGATGATGATTCAGATTCTTTGTCAGATCTAGATAACTTGCCACCGCCAACTGCCGAAGAACTTTCATATATTTGGGAAGGAATTGCACAACAGCAACTACGTCGTAAAAGCTCTTCAGCAACCGTGCTATCAGTAGTTATTGATGGTGTTGAGCAGGGTTACCTAAACCTTAACAAAACGACTCGTATTTGTCTTAAGCTAAAACCAGATGCCAATCTAGTTCAAATTTTTGCTAAAGAAGAGCAGCGCGATCTGCTTTTGACTACATTATCGATCAGATTCAGTAAAGTGCTGGATGAAGAAGAGCAATGGTGTTCATCGATTCTGCTTGAAGGCGGTCAGAAGATCACTATCAAGATAGTTCCTCAACAAACCTCCAACCATTCTTCTACTTCTACCATTGAGATTCATTATCAGGAAACTCAGTTGGTGAGAGCAACCAGACTACTTCTATATAGATTAAAGTTCCAATTAACACAACTATTATCTCTAAAGCCTTTAGATTACCTTACTGGGTTTCGACCAGCATTAGCGACAATAATTATTCTGCTACTATTAACTGGTGGTATCTGGTTATATCTACGTTCAGGCGATCAAGGTGCTAAACAATCAAATAATCTTAATAACTCACAAACAGATAATCCACTACAGTCAAAAGAAGACAATAAGTCTAATACGAATCAGATCAGTAATCAGACAAATGATAATAACAAGACTGTCGTTACACCCAAGTTAGACTCATCGGCAACAAAGAATAGATCAACAGATTCGCCCACACAACTCGCTTATGACCCGCCCATTAAGCGAAATCGCCATTCACCAATTGGAAGTGGCACTCCCACGCCTGACGTATTAAGAGGTCGTACACATAAAACCATTGCCACCTCCTTACTGGATATAGAAAATGTCTCTATTGAAACGCGTACTAATGATGTACTAAGCCAACAAGTCAGCAATATACTGATCAGTCGGTTACAAACAAGCAACAGACTGATCATCACCAATAAAGAACAGGCGGATGGTCTTGTTAAATTATCGGTTACTTATCTCCATCCTGATAATCTAGACAAGGTTGCTGTGACGATTTCACTGGTTAATGTTAATGGAGAAGCATTATGGCCTAGCTCATCCAAGAGCCAGCCACATTACATAGGTTCTGTTGAAGAGGTAGCTAACCAGATTGTTAAGGATCTACTTGATGATATAGAGAGGTTGAAAAATAACCAATAGATTTCCAAGCATTTATTGGGGTTCACCTTGCACGGTGAAAGCAGCCCAATAGAATGGTGATTGCCAGAGCTTCTCTTTTAACATTGATAGTTGTGCCGCTCTTAGTGCTGCCACTGGTCTTAGTTTAAATTTGCCAAGCATATTTTTATAGAATCGCTGCATCAATTCTGCTGTTGCAGTATCATTTACATCCCATAGACTAACCATTACTCTGGATGCTCCAGCATACATAAACCCTCGGCTTAAACCTACCAAGCCTTCACCTTTGACCTGTTTTCCTAAGCCTGTTTGGCATCCGCTTAGTACTACTAGATCGGCTTGGAGTTTTAGATTAAAAATATCATGTAATCGTAAAAAGCCATCCTGCTCTATACCATTTTGATCTACTAGAGATAGCACCACCCCTGATAATTCTGGATGAGTATTATTTATCAGAGCATGAGTAGCGAAATGTATTAAGCCATAACGAGAAATATCCGAACTAAACACTGCTCTACGGCTGGCATCAAAATCGAGCACTTCTTTAGCCTGCGCAGCAGGCAACAAAGCAGTTATTACATTAGCTTCTTTACGTGTAGCAGGTAGACGCGGGAAGGTAAATCCCAAATCTTTGGCTGACCGCACTAGATCTGCTGGTAGTGAATTAGTTTTCACAGCAGCAACTTTTTGATCAGCTACATCTGTTATAGTATTGGGCGCTTGCCTCTTTATTAAACTCTCCTTAACTCGCTTATCATCTTTTTCAAATACCGGATCAGCAAATACTACTACCGACTTTGTCGCTGTATTGCGCTCATTATGCTCACGACGCAATAATGCCAGTATCGAGGCTGATGGCAAATTGACAATTTCATGATCAACTATTAATGGTCTATAGATAGTTAGTAGCGGTTGATTTTTCTGAACAGTCTGGGCGGGTTGTTTATTATTGGGTAGTTTGGTCAATACTGAAAAAGGTATATATTGTAGAGTACCATCAGCGACTACTATTAAGCGGGTCTTTCCCAATAATGGCATAACAGGATCTAACAACATTTGACTTAATTGGGCGACTGCAGCAGGATACTCAGTTTCAGCTTTTTCTAATCTTTCCTTTCTCTCTATCTCGGTCTCAAAGTCTACAGGTCTATATGTAGTTAACAGTTCATATAAGTTTTGTGCTGCAGATTCTATCTCGGCACGTTTGGGTAGCTGATAACTTTTAATGGTAGTAGATGTCACTGCCCAAAGGAAACTTCGTTTTACTCCCAATGAATATGTTAATAGCAAGGTATCTTTATCTAACACTGCTCTTTGTATCTCTTTTAAGCTAAGCGGCTGTGGTTGAGTTAGTGCTCTATAACGTGGACTCTGCTCTCTGATAGTAGCTTCAATCTGTTCTAACTGTTCAATTATTTTTCCTAACTCAGCCTTTAAGCTTTCCACTTGCGTGGCCATTCTTTTATTGCCAAGCAATCTCTCATAAATTTCTGCTTTAGCATTGAGTAACTGTTTTAATCTATTCTCTTGCTCAAGCAAGCTAGCATCTATACCATCATGGGGATCTATGCTTGCTTCAGTTAGTAACTCAAGTAGACTACGAGCACGTGCCCGCTCGCTACATTGTAAAGCCAGCGCCTCATATCCATCTGATGGATGCTGTTGATGCAACTGCATCAGCAGATCTATATAAAATTCATAGTAGTCTTGTATAGAAGCAAAATAGGATGTGCGTAATGTCTTAATATGGATCTTGGCACGCAAAGTCTCAACTAAATTAAGCGCCTTCTCGATTTCGATAAGCGCCTGGCTAAGCTCGCCATTATCGCGTTTAGTCTGTGCGATATTGAATAATGTTCCCGCTTCACCTACCTTACTACCAATGGCCTGTTGTATAGCTAATGCATTATTGCAATATTCCAGTGCCTTCTGGTATTCGCCTAGTGTTCTGTAAATCCCACCAATACTATTTAGAGTAATGGCTTCACCAACTTTGTCTGCGAGCGTTTGTTGCAATGCTAAAGCTTGGCTGTAGTACTCCAGTGCCTTCTGCTCTTCAGCTAATGCTCTATAAGTCTTACCGATATTACCGAGAGCATAAGATTCATAACGTTTATTGCCAATGCTGCGTACAATTATCAGTGCTTGATTATAATAGTCTAATGCTTTGTTATATTCGCCTAGTGTTCTGTAGACTCCTCCAATGTTGTTGATGATAGCAGCTTCAGTGCTTTTCTCTCGCTGTAGTGGCAATGCCTGCAGGTAATACTCGAGTGCTCGTTGATACTCTCCCAGCTCCTCATAAACTGATCCAATATTATTTAAGGTGTAGGCCTGACCATTTTTATCACCTAAGGTTTGCCGTAATGCTAGTGCCTGTGCGCCATATTCTAATGCCTTATTATATTCGCTTAATGATTTATAGATCGTCACCATACTATTAAAGGTAATAGCTTCACCATTCTTATCACCTATCGCCTGACGCAATGCTAAGGCTTGCTGACAATATTCCAATGCCTTTTGTCTCTCGCCTATTTCATCATAAATTACCCCAATATTATTTAGCGTAGCGGCTTTGCCATTTTTATCGTCACTTGCTTCTAGCAACGTTAGAGCTTGATGGAAATAGTTTAGCGCCTGTTGACTCTCTCCTAGCGTTCTATAAACTGCGCCTATGGTGTTAAGGGTGTTAGCAGTGCCGTCTTGATCGCCTAGTGACTGTCGTATTGATAAGGCTTGGGTAAAGTATTCGAGTGCTTTCTTTTGATCCCCTAGTAGACTGTAATAGACTCCCAGGTTGGCTAATGTAATAGCTTCGCCAGTTTTATTACCTATAATCTGGCGCAATGATAATGATTGTTGGTAATACTCGAGTGCCTTCTTATTTTCTTTTAGTAATCTATAGATTGTCCCAAGGTTATTTAATGTAGTACCTTCACCACCTTTATCACCGATAGCTTGGCGCAATGATAATGCTTGCTGGTAATAGCCCAGGGCTTTCTCTTTCTCTGTTAATAGATTGTAGATAAAACCGATATTATTGAGGGTTAAAGCTTCTTCATAGCGCCTTCCGGCAAGCTGCCATAATCGCAATGATTCTAAAAATTTATCGATCGCTTTGGCAAGAGAATCAGTACTATTGTTTCCCCACAACTGATCTGCTATCCAGTGTGTTTGTTGTGCCTTGATAGCGTCTTTATCCTCTGCAATAGCTGGTCGCTCTGTTACTATTCTGATCTGGTAGCGTCCTCTGGTAACACTCTTATTTAGAGAACGCACAATCAATTGATAGCTGCCAGTTACTTCAGCGATAGCAAAGACAGATTCAAGACCTTGTGTCTCTTTAAGCCTATCGACTTCAATCAACTGTTTGTTAGTAGGATCAGACAGTGTTATGGCTACATCTATACTCTGCTGCTCAATAACTACATGGAGAAAATCGCCTCTAGTAAGATCGATCTTATAAGAATGGCTGTTACCAATAGCTAACTCCCGCTCAATCGAGTTGTTGGGTTCCAGTCTATCGGTACTAGCCTGTGTTGCCTGTGTTGGTGATAAGCTCTCCGGTGTTTGTGCTATTACTGTGGCATTAAATAACAGGCAGCTTAGCAGTAGACCAATACTGAGATAGGCTGCCCACTTATACTGATCATAGAACATATACTTTTACTCCATTACTGTTTGAAACTATCCGGAGTTTTACTACTAATTTATCCGCAAGAGGGTGAGAAGTGTCAAGAATGACCGCATAAAGTGGAATACTTACCAGAAAAGGCAAAGATTTCTGCAAACGGGAAGCGCTTAGTAGCAGCTTAAGCTGATAAGTTAAAGACCAATATAGAGTCAGAATAGATCAGAGCAGAGAATAGTCTTGCTGCTCTGATCTATATTCCATAGCCGGAATAAAATTAATCGCGATGACCCATAATCACATTAAGCTGTAGGGTTTCACCTGCCCGTTGGATAGCAATATTGGCCATCTGTTGGGGAGAAACGGCGCGCACACGACGGCTCAATTCTTCTGGTGTGCGGGTGGGGTGACCATCAATAGCGAAAATGATATCGCCTTCTTGCAAGCCTGCTTGCTCGGCTGCGCTATCCTCTAAAATTTCACCAACATGTACACCTCGCCAATTTTCCTTATCACCTATCCC
This sequence comes from Acidobacteriota bacterium, assembly GCA_040758525.1. GTDB lineage: Bacteria > Acidobacteriota > Blastocatellia > Chloracidobacteriales > JADJPF01 > JBFLVQ01. The sequence continues at coordinate 3,624 of JBFLVQ010000370.1, read as the reverse complement.
GGTTTCATATTCCGTATTATTAGGTAACTGAAGCGAATCAACATCCCAGGGAAGAGGAACGGCGGCCAGATCGCTAACACCTAAAAATCCTTGCTCACGGGTCTCAAGCTGTAGATCTCGACGCCGTACGGTGGAGAGCGATACGGTTAGCGGTGCGCCATCACGCTTGACCTTCACATCAATCCTTGATCCTGCCCCAGTGCGCTCCATAAATGAGACTACATCGCCGACATCTTCAATAGCTTGGCCATTAATAGCGATAATCTGATCACCTGCTATCAATCCTGAATATTCTGCTGGGCTGTCGGCAACAACCTCTTCGATGTAGCTTCCAGAGGAATAACAATGGTTGCTATTAATTAAATAGACACCCATATAGGCTCGCTCTGAGAAGGGTGCAGTAAAAACCTGCGGGTAGATAGGTATGGGCTTGGCTGTTCCTAAAAACGCCATCATGGTACTACCCATCATTAGCGCAATAAGGAAACCAGCAAGAGGAAACACAAAACGCCCACGCCAATGTTGACGTCTTGGTGATTGATAGGGTGGTGGCCCAGACGAGTTCTCAGCCCGTACCGTTCCTGGTAGTCCTAGTGATCGTGTTGAGAGCTGGAAATTCGTATCGAGGCAGTAGCCGCAGCTGCGGCAGAAAAGTTGGCCATCAATTACCTGCGATTGGCAATTCGGACACGCAGCCATAATTTGCCTCCTATAGGTTGGCTTTAGGTTTATTCTTTTAATTATACTACTGACCGCAAGTGTGCGCACCCGCTTTTCTGTAATGGATATGTAAAAAGTTATTAGCTTTTCGCTAAGCTACGTGCCAAAGTGAGGAATTGAATAGGTGAAAAAGGTTTCATCACTAATGTCACACGGTTGCTATCCAACTCTTCCGGAAGTGTTGCACTCTGACGCTTAGCTAATAAAATCAGTGGTGCCTGTTGCAGCGACTCAATAAAAGCAGCACTGTTCTCACTCTTAAATAGCTCATAATCAATAATCACAAGGGCAAAGTCGCTTTGCTCATGTAAAGCTTGCAAAACAGCCGCATTGTCTTCGCAGAACTGTAACTCAAATTCCTTGTAAAGTGTAGTATTTATCAGTTTGCTGATCAGTGGATCGTTTTCTGCAACAAGCACTCTTTTCATATCTACCCCGTAGTAGTTTTTCTTTACCGTAAAGATAAGTTAAGGCTGGGTACATAGTATCTGCGCCAGCGCACTATAAATCTGCTCCAGATCAAAAGGTTTGCTAATAATAAGATCAATGATGCCATCCTTGATTTGGGTTTTGTCCATCGCTTCTCCCCAGCCGGTACAGAGAATAACCGGTAGCCCAGGATAGAGTGCTTTGGCTCGCTCTGCTAACTCACTACCACTCATCTCCGGCATACCTAGATCTGTTACAACCAATTGAAATCTGTTTGTTGCCAGCACCTCCAGTGCATCTACACCACTCTCGGCAATAACTACCTCATGCCCAAAAGAGCTGAGAATGTCGGCCAACAGATCACGAACATCCTCTTCATCATCAACTATAAGAATCCTTGAGGTAGGAGTGAGCTGCATTTCCGTTGGCGTTGGCATGGCAAGCGTCTCATTCTTGGGGTGGATCTCTGTCTGCTTGAGCAAAGGCAGTGAGATACGTACAGTAGTGCCTTTAGCTACTTCGCTCTCCACTTCTATAAAGCCGCCATGCTCCATAATAATACTTTGCGAAACATTAAGTCCCAATCCTGTACCGCGCTCGCCTTTAGTGGTAAAGAAAGGTTCAAAGATATGATTCTGGACCTCTTTCGGTATACCTATGCCATTATCCTGGACACTGATATAAGCAATATTTTGATGTTGGCCATATGCGAATTTGATCTTACCACCAGTAGGCAATGCATCGACAGAGTTAAGAATTAGATTAGTGAGTACTTCACGTAGTGCTGAGGCATCTCCTTGTACAAATACCTGTTGACTAGGCTCAAACTCGATACGTATATGCCGACCAGATCTATGTGCTTCATCCTTCCAGCGTGGCGCTGTCACATCAACTGCTTCGCGAATCAGTTCATCAAGCCGGATTATACCAAAATGCTCTTTAGTATATTCACGTGGACGTGCGAAATCCCTAATACGTTGTGCCATACGTGCACCATCGCGCGCGGCTCGCTCGATCACCTGTAGATTACGTAATAGATCAGCATTATCGACACGTATCTGCATTAACTGTGCACGGCCTAGTATAGCAGCAAGAATATTATTGAAATCATGTGCCACACCACAGGCTAGTTGGCCTAATGTACGTAACTTCTCGCTTTCTGCGGAACGCTCGATAGCACGTTTATGTTCTGTGATGTCACGTGCAATCGCAAGTACATCGGTAACTTGATCGCCTGTGTGGATAGGAGAGGTGGTAATTGTTAAGTAGCGTAAATCACCGGTTGCTGTTATCAACGCAGTATTGAAGATTTGCGGTTCACCAGAGAGTGTATCTTGAAAAGCTGTTCGCACTTCTTCGCGATACTCTTCAGGAATGAATATCTCAAAAATATGAGAATTCAGCTTCACCTCGTTGCTACCAACAAGTTCTATCAAGCGCGAATTAACCCAAGTCAGACGACCTTCACAATCCAGTACCATGATTGCATCAAAGGCATTCTCAACAAGATTGGCAAGGAAGTTACGTTGTGTACTCGACTCAGCCTCAATACGGTAAAGTTCGCTTTGATCACGTAAGGTAATGACACAGCCAATTGTCTCCTCAACATGATAGATTGCATCCGCAGTAATAATCATGGGTACTTGTTTACTGCCAAAGAGCTGTTTTTCTACGATCCGTTGCCCTTGTGTGTAGAGGCGTTGGGCTAAGCAGCTAGTACGTTGTTCATCAGGGAAGAGTGTACAACAAGTCTGACCAAGCAGTTGATCGTAACTGCGCTCAAGCAACCGCGCTCCTGCGCGATTGATACGACGCAACCGACGGTTGAGATCAAAAATAAAGATCGCATCCGCCATTGCATCAAAAGTGCTTTCCCACTCCGCCTTACCACGCGATAGTACTACAAACAGGCGTGCCTGCTGCACAATCGCGGCGGCCTTGTCAGCAAATGAGCAGAGAATTAGTAACTCACGCTCAGAGAAATCATCGGGCCGATCGCTTTCAATGTTAAGTACACCAAGAACCTCTTCTCCCGTGCGTATCGCGATCGCTAGTTGTGAGCGAACCGCAGTGTCGTTGCCAGTATAGCGATCATCTTTAGTGACATCTGCAATTCGTACCATCTTACCGGTGCGTGCTACTTCACTGATACTATCATGAGCTACTAGCGAACGGTGTTTGTCGGTAGTAGCAAAGCCATAGCAGGTTTGTGTATAGAGTTCTGCATTATCTTTATCAATCAATTCGATTGCGCAGGCACGATAGCCAAAGTATTGACAGACCGATTTAGCAATATTATCGAGTAGACTAGCCATATCGCGTTGTGGCGCGAGAGCTGTGCCAATCTCGGTAAAGGGCAGGATCTCACTAGCTGCAGTCTTATACTCTCGTAAGCACAGATTCTCTTGGCGCAATTCGTAAAATTCCAATGCGCGTGTCACAGTCATTTTCAATTCTGCAATCTTATAAGGTTTG
>JBFLVQ010000369.1:0-9376 GCA_040758525.1 Acidobacteriota bacterium | reverse complement strand
ATATCCTTGATCTTGGACGTGAAAAATCGTACTGTTGTGTATTATTAAAACTACTACCGTGTGTCTAGTAATGCCTTCGGTAGTGTAGAAACAATGGCGTTTCCCATTGGCTTGCTAAAAAACAACGATCAGGTATCAGGTAATGGCAAAAAAAAGATGCCCTCATTGTCATCAAACTTTTGATCTACGGGCGCATTTTTGTCCCATTGATGGCCAGCCATTAGAATCCTACGATGATGAGGCGGATAGATTTTTAGGAATGGTGCTTGATGGTAAGTACCAGATCCAGTCGCTGATCGGCAAAGGCAGCACTGGTAATGTCTATGGTGGCAAACACCTGCATATGGACATACCAATCGCAGTGAAAATTCTTCACTCTCATCTTAATACTGATGATACTGCTGTCTTGCGTTTCCGTCGTGAGGCCCGCTCTGCGCTGGCAATCAAACATCCCAACGCCATGTCAGTAATGGATTTTGGTGTCACGGCTGACAATATTCTCTATCTGGTCATGGAATATATCAATGGCATGAATTTAGGCGAGGTGTTGCATAGAGAGCCTTTTATCGACTCTGTACGTGCCATTAGACTGATCAAACAGGTCTGTTTGGCAGTTGATGCTGCACACCAAAAAAATATTGTGCATAGAGATCTCAAGCCAGACAACATTCTTATCATAGATTATGGCAAACCTAAGGAGATCGTAAAGGTGATCGACTTCTCCATTGCCAAAACTTTCTCAAGTGAAAATGGGGATGCAGACTTGACCCGCACCGGTATTGTGCTTGGTACTCCGCAATATATCTCACCTGAACAGGCACAAGGTATGCCGCTAGATCCTCGTTCAGATATTTACAGTATGGGAATTATCCTTTATCAGATGCTCACAGGTGAGGTGCCTTTCAAAGCCGCTTCGACGACGCTATTGATGATGAAACATATACAAGCACCGCCCAAGCCTCTACGAGAAATCAGACCAGAAATTCCTCTAGAGATCGAGACGGTTGTGCTACGCGCACTCTCGAAGAATCCTGAGGATCGACAATTATCATCATTAGTGTTAGTTGAAGAACTTGAGGCAGCATTAGTATCAGCCGGACTCCTTGAGCTACCCACAAACAATCAACGTTCACGCCCTCCTGTAGTATTGCCTAAAGAAGCCCCCTCATCAACGGCGGGAGTTTTAGCTACTAAACTTGATCCTGGCGCAACTGCAGAGATGCAACCAATAATATCTCCTGCTCCCTCTGAACCAGGCGCAACTATAGAGATGCAACCGCTTATGCCAGCTACCTCGCTGCCAAGGGCAGAAGTAGGAGCTACCCTGGCGATGGAAACACTACCAACTACACCAACACCAGAATCAGAAATAGAAACTAATCTGCAGCTCCCTGCTCTCACTGTTGCTAAACATATCGACACTGAGCCAACAGAAGAGAAAATTACTACTGCTAAAGCTCCTGCTGAGCCTATTGTGCAGTACCACCCTATAGAAAGACTGAGTATTTGGCAACGAATCTGGCGTTTCTTCTTTGGTTAATAGATCAGTTTCAATTCTTAAGGAATATTTTTGAGAATCGTACGTAATTGGCCGATCTTTAGATCATCGCTAAAGTAACTACTTGACTGTACTACACTCTCTAGTCGTATATGTAGATCTTTGATCGCTCGTCGCAAGATCTCCTGATGATCAAAGGCCAGTTCAGGCAAGTTATTAATAGGAAACCAACGGGCATCAGCAGCATCATCAGAACCTTTTATGCCATTCGGTATAGCAGGCAGAAAAGTTAGGTAGGAGACTGTGATAGTACGACCACGCGGATCTCGTCTAGGATCGCCAAAACTCTGAAATTGCTCGAGAGTTACTCCAGTAAGACCAGTCTCTTCTTCCAACTCTCGGCTAGCTGCAACTTCTAGCGATTCATCAATCTCGACAAAACCTCCAGGAATTGCCCATTTTCCTTGAAAAGGCTCGCCTTTACGTTGAATAAGCAGTACCTGAACTTGACCATTATCTAGAGCAAAAATGATTGTATCTGCTGTCACTGATGGTTTCGGATATTTATCAGACATGCGCTGGTTGGATTCTCCTTGCCGAATTTGAACCCTTTATAACACAACCAGCCAGACGCATCAACGCGGGATGTTCTCAGAGATAATGACAATGGGGTTGGCTATTGCCTTCTCTGGTTGGTCTACCATAGCATCAATGTGTGTAGTCACACCACCATATTGTGTCAGTAGACCTGAAACAAACTCATCCTGTTGCTGGCGTGCGCGTGTGACTATATCACGATTGAGAATCGCGAAAAGAATCACCCCTTGCTCACGTGTATAGGCTAACCCAACCAATGCGCTAACACGGTGGGCAGCAAGCGTACCAGTCTTAGCTACTACACTACCGCGCACCGCTGGATCGGTAAAGCGATCCTCAAGTGTGCCAGCATCTATACCTGCAACAGGTAGTAGATCTTCGATTCTTTTTCCATGACTAATCAGTGATTGATAGAAGTGTCGTATTAACTGCAGAGCGGCGCGAGGGGTAATTCTATTCTCACCTAAGCCAGCGGCATTACCTACATATATTTCTTGATCAGGGATTCCAACTGTTTCAACTAGGAATCGTTCAATTGCACGTGGTCCACCTATATGGTTACCGATTGCCTCGGCCATAAAGTTATTGGAAAAATCATTCTGACTCTTAAGTATTTCTGTGAGTGGTCGGGAAAGATGGGTGAGCAATTGTTGACCCATCTCTCTACCTACCATTGCGTTTGCAATATGTGCGTCACCGGAGACTTGAATACCTTGATATTCTCTGGCTGGCTGCCCCTCTGGTGTAGAGTAAGCTAACCAAGCCTGTGCGGCGGCAGGAGATAAATTCTCACCCTTGAGTAGTTCTAACAATTCCTCGGCGGATCGGGTAACTGAAGAATTGAAGTTAAGATAGAAAGGCGGAATAACAATTAGATCACCATTTATGCTATCTATACCCAGTCCGCGCAATCTTTCTGTCACCATAAAAGCATTTTCATAAAAGAAGGCGGGGTCACCGGCACCAACAATAATAAGATCCCCATTCAATTCTCCAGATTGGTTTATCGTGCCATTTGTATAGATATGTGTAGCAAAGCGATGCCCATAACCTAGCCGCTCAAGCGCGATCAGTGAAGTGGCTATTTTAATTACTGAGGCAGGATTGAAAAGCTCCTCTGAACCAACTTCATAGAGAGTTTTACCAGCTAATGTCTGTACATAAATGCCGGTTGCTGGTGACAGATGACGTTTATGAGCACGTAATTTTGTTGTCTTTACTGGGGTACGTGCTGATTTATGACGAAAACGCGATGCTGCATAAGAGGGGGAAATAAATAAGAACAAAAGAAGGAGCGAGACTAATAACCTACCTTGCGTACGCATATTCCTGCCACCATCAATCAAAAAACTACCATCTGCAGTTTCGATGTGAGCTTTTTTAGGCAAGTTGTCTAACTTTTTTATCACACAAAAATTTCTTCTCTACGGTAGAAAAAAATTGGAACCACAGGAGAGTTGAGCCGTTAGAAAGGAGTAATAAAACAACGTTATCTTTTGGAGTAAGGAATATTATGGCATTAAAAGAATCTAAAGTTATTAAAATATGGCAATGTAAAGAGTGTCAGGCTTCCGTGGCAGATTCCGATTCAGTTGCTTTTCATCTTATTAATGGCGTGCTTTATGGCTGGTGCCGGCGCTGTTTTGAACATAGTATGAATAAACGTATGAAGCAGGCTAGTTAATAATTTTTACTATTAGGCACAATTACGATCTTTATAAGTCTTGGATCTTTGAAACCTGACCTGGTAACGCGAGTAGGATCTCTATCGCTGCCTGCTCGATCTGAGTCATATCGAAGTTGGGATTCATACGTGCAGCAATGTTTCTGCACAGCTTCTGAAATCCTGCAAAACAGTTGGCAAATACCGTTACCAGTCTCTCCACATCTAAATCGGCGGGAGGATGAAAAATATCCGCAAGGGTTGGCAGTTTTGCTCTTCCTTCCGCCAACATCTCTTCTCCTTGCACCGACTCACAACTCTTTTCTAGTGCCTGTTGTAATAGATCGAAGAAGTGGGTAACTTCCCGTAATTGGGTAGCACACTCATCGCAAGCAGCAAAATGTGCTTCGAATTGTTGCGCTTCTCTTAACGCTAACAGTCTGAGCACATATTTGAACACTACTTGGCGATCTTCGCTGGCATGATGTCTGCTTTCAGCCATATAGATAAGCTTCACCAAAACTTAAATTTGCCGCCTCATCCTAACCGACCCCCCTGGGAAAATCAAGCGGTTTGCTATTGCTTTTAAGATCGGAAACAATGCTGTCTAACCTACTACATATTGCTTGCTTCCTTAGTTATACCCATATATAATGCGGTTGCCACAGAACAGACGCTCTGCTCAATCCCGGCGCAAAATTTTCACTTGCCGAAGTGCCGTACTCCGTCTGTTCTGTGGCAGGGATTGGCGAGGGTACGGCACTCGGCTTTTTCCGAAACGAAATGGGAGATTCTTATGCCGATAATCGCAATTGCCAACCAGAAAGGTGGCGTAGGAAAGAGTACTACTAGTGTCAATCTGGCCGGCGAACTGGCTTTACGCGGTTATAGCACGCTACTGATCGATTCTGATCCGCAGAAGAACGCCACCTCCTACTTGATGTCGATTGAACAGGTAACTAAACATCTTGCCACTTTTCTACTCTATGAAGTGGCGCCGGAGAAGCGTGGCTCTGCTCGTCAAATGCTTAAACAGAAGCCGGTCATCTACCCACTAGAGGATTGTATCTTTGAGACCAGCATAGAAGACTTAGATATGATTCCATCTCATATCTCAGTAGCAAAGTTTGAGCAGGCAAAAGCCGATAAAGTGACCCTGCTACGTTCTGGGTTAGCAGAAATGGAGTCACGCGAGATCAAATATGACTTTATTATAATTGATACTCCCCCCAGCTTAGGACCACTGCTTACGCTAGATCTCACCACCGCAACTCATGTCATCACACCCCTGGCGGCTGAATATATGAGCCTAGAAGGGGTATCCGACTTTACCGAGACCTTTGCTAATATACGCAACGGTCTTAACAATAAGTTGGAGATGCTAGGAGTTGTAACTACACGCTTTGACAATCGTAAGAATGTTAGTGCAGAAGCCGATGCCAGTATACGACGTGAATTTGGCGAACTCTGTTTTGAATCGATTATCTTTGAGAACTCTCGTCTAATTGAGGCCTTTGCCTATAAATCGATCCTTTCACAATACAAACCCCGTGCTCTTAATGCTCATAACTATTCCGATTTTGCTGAAGAGGTACTAAAACGTCTCGTTATGCCTGCACGTAAGCTGGAAGTCGTTAATTCTAAGAACAAGAAGTAGGACTGAGTCATGACTAAGAAAAAACCTGATAAACTTCAACCCAAACGCTCTGCCCGCAAAAAGTTCGATGTTCCCATCGATCCTGAAATTGAAGCCTGGTCAAAAAAACTCTTTCACCCTGTTAAACCTATTATTGATGGCCTAAAAGAACAGGCGGCAGCAAAAACCGATTCTGATACTCCTGAATCATTGGCAGAGTCTGACTTTATTTCATCCACATTTTCAACTATTTCTTCTAATACTAATCTAGAGCGATTTTCGTCCCAATATGATTCTGACTTTTTGTCAGAGACTGTTTCAGAGTCAGATACTGTTTCTAAGTCAGAGTCTGATTCTATGTCAACAGGAGATCTATATAATGTTGAGTTTACCGAAGGCAGGGGAGATCGATCTCTAGAGGTAGAGATCGAAAGATCAGGTTCAGAAAGAAAGTCAGTCCCTGACAATCAAGCAGTTCAGACTCTGATCGGATCAGCGACCGACGCAATTACAGACCCTGACAGACTGTCAGGATCAACAACGGTGGCTTTTGTACAAGGCGAACTACGTATCCCTAATTACCTTTTGAAAGGCTTGCTGGCGACACTTAGCAGCAGTGAGTTTGTTGTATATTTATGGCTCTATTTTCTCTCTTATGGATTTGGCAAATCTAGCTGTTATGTCAGTGTAGGCAAGCTTGCTAGTGCAGTTAATTTAACCGATCGCACAGTTTTCCGTATGCTCAATTCGCTCGAAGCGCGCGGTCTGATTCGACGTGCTAATCGACATTTTCTTGGCAAAGCGGGCGGTATCACCTTCGATGTATTCTTACCTGAAACAGAAAACCTGTCAGCGACTGACAATATTTCAGAGACGGAACGTTTGTCAGGGAATGCACTACGATCAGTGTCTGACGCTGCGACAGCCAATAAAGATCATGATCATGATCTGAAAAGGAGGACAGATCATGAAAGGAAGACGATCGCACTTTATCAAGATCTAACAGGAAATCCTTGGACACCGGCCGATGATCTACAGTACGTACAGATCCGCGATCTGCCCGCGGAAGTGATAGAACGTAATATGCGACTAATTGCCAATCGTGCTGCGGAGCCAATACGAAGTTTCGCTTATTTTGCCAAATCTCTCCGTAGCCAGTTCAACTCCCCAGCGGGAACAAGACCTTCACAGCGAAGATTGCAGACATTTATAAACGAGGTAAGAGCTTTGCATACGGGCGGTCGCCTGACAATTGCCGATCTAGAGGAGGCGGTACGCGCCCGTTGCGAAGCCAGCGGGGTAGCGTTCGATAAAGCGCTCTTTAACGAACTTGCCACACGCCGCTAAACGGCCAGAGAGTGGCGGTTAAACGACTCTGCGACCAGTGAAGAGGTTGATTAGAAAGACTACCAGCGCTACCACTAGCAACAGATGGATGAGGCTGCCGCCAATCCCGCCTATAAGACCAAGTAGCCACAGAACCAGTAAGATAACCAGAATTGTGTAGAGCATTTTACCCTCCTTGACAAGATGCGCAGTGGAACTGCGTACTAAACTACTTTCTTGCAATCTATGGACCGTGCTGCTGGTAGGGAAGCTGAGCAGCAAATAGGTGTTATCGAGAGGGTGAAGAGGAGGGTAATAAGTATAGATAAAAGGTCTGGTCTTACTCTAGTAGCGGGGTTGCTATACAGACACGATTGCGGCCAGTCTGTTTAGCGCGATAGAGCGCGTCATCAGCTTGCTTAATCAACTCTTCTACACTACGACCACAGATAGGATATTGAGCGACCCCTATGCTTATGGTGACACGACGTGGACAGCCTAATGGCAGGAAATCTATTCCTTCGATGGCTTGGCGTAGCCGTTCAGCCGCAATTACAGCACCACCAATATCTGTTTCTGGTAGTAGCACAATGAACTCCTCGCCGCCATAGCGAGCAGCAATATCATGTGCACGCAGTTGTGTATCGATTGCCTGTGCGGTAGAACGTAAAACTACATCTCCAATATCATGGCCATAGCTATCATTTACACTCTTAAAGAAATCTATATCAAGCAGCAATAGAGAAAAAAGGCGATTATAGCGCTTTGCCAGAGAAAGGAACTTCTCCATCTCTTCCTGAGCATGGCTACGGTTCCAAAGTCCTGTTAGAGCATCACGAGTAGCCTGTTGGTAGAGCCTTTCATGGTAGGAGAGATCCAGACGATCTTTCACTTCAAACTTAAGTATCGTATCACCTAGCTGCACTTTGTCAGCATTACGTAACTCTATTTGGGTGATGCGTTCGCCATTGACATAAGTGCCATTCTTGCTATCTAGATCAATTGCAATTGTGCGAGCAGCGTTTTCAGGGACCCCTAATTGCTGTTTAGCAATTAGCAGATGGCGACGTGATGCCTTGGCATCGTCAAGACGTATATCGGCTTCTTCACTACGACCAAGCACCGTCTCTGCCTTGTCAAGTTGAAACACACAGCCAAAATCGCGGCCTTCAATGACTGTTAGGGTAAAGTGATAACTAGTCCCACCTGCTTCGGACTGTGAGCCGCGCAAGTCGGTCATTCTTACTTCGATGGTTTGGTCGCTAAATGAGTGTGTATCGTTATTGTCTGTCATCTGGTCACCGCCCCCATCATAACATAGCTTTCATTGGTGATAGGCGAGAAAATTAAAGAAATTTAGCCTTAACAGTGGAAGCTAAACCTCTTGCTGGCTGTACAGGTTTATGCAGTTATTAGTGATCCTACCAATTAACCATGTTAGTATATAACCCAAGAATTGGCACAATTTAATCACTATTATGAGGGCGGAGGTTTATCACTATGAGTGTCGACTGTTCAGTGACCTTCACAGGTATCAAGTTTGAAAATCCCTTTTTGCTTGCGTCGGCTCCGCCCACCGAGTCCGACAGCAATATTCTGCGTGCCTTTGAGGTTGGCTGGGGAGGTGTGGTTACTAAAACGATCGGCATGCATCCGGTGATTAACGTGCGAGGGCCACGGACCAAGTTCATCCGTGCTACTCCAGAGACCAATGATCTATCAATGAAGAAACGGCACGGCACGGCGCTTCACTCATCTTGGAATTGGGAACTTATCTCTGATAAACCACTAGATTGGTGGGTGCCACGTATTGCCCGTATTAAGAAGGAATTTCCTAACAGAGTACTAATTGCCTCAATTATGGCAGGCTCAGGCAATGATAAAGAGCTGGCCAATTGGCAGGAACTGGCACGTGCTTGTCAGGCAGAAGGTGCTGATGGATTGGAATTGAACCTCTCTTGCCCACATATGGATCGCCAAGATATGGGCTCTAATATTGGCAAGAATCAGGAACTCTGCTCTACTGTGACCCAAGTCGTTAAAGAGGTTGCTAAGGTGCCGGTGTGGTGCAAATTGACGCCCTCTACTACCGATATTGTAGTTGAAGCAGGCGCTGCCTTTCGTGGTGGCGCTGATGCAATCAGCTCTTCCAATACTTTTCCTTCCATACCACTGATCGATCCTGAAACCCTTGAATTTGAGATCAATGTTGATGGCTATGTCTCTAGTGGTGGGTTAGGTGGTCCTGCAATACTACCGCAATCTTTGGCAAAGATGGCGCAGCTTACTCAGGCCTTTCCTGATAAGGGCTTTTCTGGTATTGGCGGGATATCTGATTTTAACCACGCTCTTAACTACTTTTTACTGGGCTGTGGAACTGTACAGATCTGTACTGCAGCTATGCTTGATCATGCAATCGGTCCCAATGTCATCAAGGCTCTTATTAAAGGTATGGGAGAGTTTCTAGAAAAGAATGCTAAACAGGGCTGGAAATGCTTGGAGGATTTTCGTGGTATACGTCGCAATCGGATAGTTGCACACTCTCAGATCGCCCGTCCAGATGGTACTGAATACTATGGTGGGCATGATGTGCCAGAAGGTTATGCTGGCTATCAGTTTGTTTGATCTTTTAACAGACGGCTACAGAATAGTACCT
>JBFLVQ010000368.1:0-9396 GCA_040758525.1 Acidobacteriota bacterium | reverse complement strand
CAATTAGCTTATATGCTGGCAACTGCTAAATGGGAAACACAGCATTTTACACAGCTTGAAGAACAAGGCTCAGATACATATCTGGCAAAATATCAAGATAAAAATGGTAATGTCGAACCAATGGATTATAAAAAATATCGTGGTCGTGGCTATGTCCAATTAAGATATCGTGATAGCTATAAAAAAGCAGATGAAAAGCTAGGCACGGATCTAGTAACTTCACCATTTCTTGCTTCACAACCTCCTTACGCCTACCAAATAATGGTACGCGGATGTTTAGAAGGATGGTTTACTGGCGCTAAGTTAGTAGACTATATCAGTAAGGATGGTAGTAATTGTGACTATAGAAATGCTAGAAACATAATTAATCCTTATGAATTACAGGTAGCAAATTCGGCCTTAACCATTGACCCAGAAAATAGAAGTAAAGATCAGATCCGCTCTTTGGATATTGTATCTAAAATAGCAGAATGGGCTAGTTGCTTTGAAGCACTGCTACAAAGCGCAGTAGTCGAGACCGGTCAACTTCAAGAAATTCCCGATGAATATATTATCTCTGTCTCTAATAATACTGAGTCGGCTATAGAGACCATTAAAAACAGACCCATTAATGACCTATCAAAAGTCGTAACAGATTTCTTACCAGCTTCGACAGGAACACTAAGACGATTGCTTACTACACTGTTTGGTTCACTATCCGCTGCTCTCGCTGGAATTGCCACATTTATTAAATCAGAACCCGTCATTAGTGGGATCATTATCATAGTCGCAATATTAGTGTTAGCTTGGCTAATCTCTTTCTATATCTATTGCGAGTCTAACTTAGATCATAAACGTATCGATGTTGCTGCCGATCCAGAAAAAAATAATGCTAAATAATTGGCTAAGATAAAGTCCATTATCGTGAATATAGCGCAAAGGAACTGCTTATGACGACACAACCCAACTATTTGAGAGGTATTGATGTCTCCCACTATAATGGTACTATCAAATTCAACCTAGTGAAAAGCGCTGGTATTATATTCGCCTTTGCTAAAGCAACTGAAGGTACTTCATATCGTGATGCCAAGTTCAAAGATAATTGGAAGGCAATGAAAGACGCTGGCATTATCCGTGGAGCATATCACTACTTTATTCCCTCTGATGATGCTAGTCAGCAGGCATCTCACTTTATTGAGACGGTGGAGCTTCAACCAGGCGACCTTCCCCCTGTACTAGACGTAGAATCTGCCGGTAATGATCAGCAGGTGCTAATTAATGGAGTAAAGACTTGGCTAGAGGTTGTTGAGAAACAGACTGGCTATAAGCCTATTATCTATACTAGCCCCTCCTTCTGGAATAGTAATATGACAGATCAATTTGGCGCCTATCCATTATGGATTGCCAATTATAAGACGGGTGCTCCAACTATCCCATCAGGATGGACTCAATGGAACTTTTGGCAATACTCAAATAGCGGCAGTATAAATGGAGTGACTGGATCGGTAGATCTAGACTATTTCAATGGTTCAGCTACTAACTTACAAAGCTTAACTATTAGCGCACCCGCTAACTCTCAGAGCTTAGTAACCAGTTCTCAAAATTTAACCACTGTAACAACAACTGCTACTAAAAGCAGCCAAGCTAGTGATCTATCAAAAACCATAACAGATTTCTTACCAGCTTCGACAGGAACACTAAGACGATTGCTTACTACACTGTTTGGTTCACTATCCGCTGCTCTCGCTGGAATTGCCGCATTTATTAAATCAGAGCCCGTCATTAGTGGGATCATTATCATAGTCGCAATATTAGTGTTAGCTTGGCTAATCTCTTTCTATATCTATTGCGAGTCTAACTTAGATCATAAACGTATCGATGTTGCTGCCGATCCAGAAAAAAATAATGCTAAATAACCAAGGCTTTTTCTTAACAATTTCATTCCCACACCCATAATCAAACCTCTTCTGCAAAAATCCGGCAACTCCTACTTGACTTCTACTACCTCATTAAAGTATTTCTAAATCGAAAATGAAAATGAATTTCATCGTCGTTTTCATTTTTGTTAGTAAATTCTCCTAGCGACTATCTACGGATAACTAAGCCATCGCCACAGTCTTGGTTAAGAAGGTTGTGGTGGTGGCAAATTTGCGATGTAACTGGAGAGGCTTATGAAAAAGGCTTGGTTATTAGCATTAAACCTATTGGTGCTGCTTTTTGGTCTAGCTATTAATGTTATAGGACAAACGGGAGGTTTATCGATCTCTGGGCGAGTAATAGATCAGAGTGGTGCTGCCATTAGCGGGGCAAATGTAACGCTAAGGCAGCAGAGAGTTGGTTGGGAGCGTACTATTACCACTGATAATGCGGGGCTTTTCTCTTTTAATAACATTATTAATGGTACTTATCAATTAAGCGCGGATGGCCCAGGTTTTTCTACTTCAACACAAGAGTTAGATCTTTCTAATAGCAACTTGGACAGTTTCGAGATCAAGCTTGCGCCTGGCACAATCACAGAAAAGGTTACGATAACCGCGACACGCACTGAGATCAGTGTGGCAGATACACCGGTTCCCGTCAGTATCATTGATCGTGGGGAGTTAGACAAACGCACTCTTAATACAATAGGCGATCTATTTCGTTATTTACCGGGTGTAAGCACAGTAAATGAAGGGCCATTTCAGGTACGCCCACGTATACGCGGACTAGATAGTAATCGAGTGCTTATTCTAGTCGATGGTGAGCGCCTTAATAATGCTCGTACCTCTACATCCAATTCAGGAATTGAGATAGGGTTAGTGGATGTTGATCAGATAGAGAGTGTAGAGGTAGCGCGTGGCAGTGGTTCAGTGCTTTATGGGACAGATGCGCTGGCTGGCACAATCAATATAATTACTCGCGATACATTGCCCAGACAAGAGAATGGATTGCGATTTGGTGGTGGGTTTAATGGCCTCTTTAGTTCAAATGAATCAGGACGGCGTGGTTCTGCATATATCACTGGCGCAGGAACAAGATTCGCTTTTCGGTTTGCTCAAACGCTAGATCGATTTGAGAATTATCATTCTGGTGCAGTACCACAGCAGAATGGTAAAACCGATGATCGTGATAGTGTCACAGAAGTATTAAACTCCCAGTACCATAGCAGCAATACACAGCTTACCGGGCGCTTCTTTTTCCACCCCTACCAATCTGCAAAGATCAACTACGAGCGGCGCCGTGCTGCCAATATTGGTGTTCCTGCTACCGTTGGTATCTTTACAGCCTTCTTCCCTGCTTCAGATCGAGATAAGATTAGTGGGCGCTATGATGGGCAGAATCTCACTGCAAGATTAGTGCGATTATCCGCCAATCTATATTATCAACGACAGGAACGTAATTTTTCTAACATAACCAATGTTCCTGCAAGCCCACCATTCTTTCCAGGTACTTTTCAATTTAGTGAGACAGTCACAAAGACAACCACAGGCGGTTTTGATCTACAGAGTAACTGGTTGTTAAGTCGCAATAATGTATTGACTGCTGGTATTAGCTATTTTCGCGATCGAAATCGGGATATGCGGTTTATTCTACGACTATTGCCTGACTTTCGCACCAATCCTCCTTCTCTAATGCGTACAACTGATCGTTCGAAAAGTGTGCCCAATGCCAGCTTTGGCAATTTTGCCATTTTCACGCAAGATGAATATCAGGCAACTCGCTGGCTTCGTCTTGTTGCTGGTATACGTATTGATCGTTTTGATATAGATTCAGAACCTACCAATGGTTTTATTTTGCCACCATTCTTTACTAAATCTCAGATCGAAGACCTTAAATTAACCGGTCTTGATGCTGGATTGAATATTAATGATACTGCGGTAAGCGGTGACTTTGGCTTTGTAATAAAACCGATCAACATCATCAGCATTACTGCACGTGTAGGACGATCATTCCGTCAACCTAATCTCTTTGAGCGATTCTTTACCGATTTTGGCTCATCAGCAGGTTTTGTGGTTGGCAATCCCACATTGAAACCAGAATCGGGGGTAAATTTCGATACAGGCATTCAGATACGTACAACTCGCTGGGCTGGTTCATTGAACTATTTCAATAATACCTACACAAATTTTTTAACCAGTCAGTCTGCATTTGATCGCAATGGCAACCCAATTAGTATACCTGGTGGACCAGGCAGACCAGCTATTCCGGTTTTTCAGACTATCAATGTTGGACGCACTCGTATTCAAGGTATTGAAGCCAGCTTTGAAACCTCTTTACCACTTGCTAAAACCTTGTTGTCTACGTTTGGAAATATTAGTTATTTACATGGAGATGATCTACAGCGTGATCTGCCTCTTAATTCCATTACACCACTAAAAACTGTAGTAGGCTTGCGTTGGCAAGATCATCGAGACCGCCTATGGTCTGAATATAGCGTTCGCATCATCAACAAACAAGATCGACTCTCTCCACAATTTCTACGTTCTAATGGAGGCGCGGTATCTGGATTTGTCGCCCATGATCTACGTGGTGGGTATAATTTCCGCCGCGAAAATTATACTGTTAGTTTCACAATGGGAATAGAGAATTTGGCAAATCGTTTTTATCGAGAGCAATTTGTCTTTGCCTCTGCGCGTGGTCGCAGTTTAACAATGGGAGCGAGCCTAAGATTCTTCTAAACAGGAGTACCCAATGGAGCACCAAATGTTGATTCAGATCAATATAAGATACAAAAAGAAAAAGAAGTGCTGTAAAAAGTATAAAAAGCACAGCAAGCCTTGCCGAGACTGCCCATTATTCAAATAAGAAGTGCCAATATTTGTGGCTCTGCTAGCTATCATACGAGAATAGAAAGGAATAATCATATGCCTGAGGATAATTTATCGTCAGTACCACACTGCCATTGTTTTCGCTGCAAATCAGGTTGCTTTCATATTGTCTGGGGTAACACTATGCTCAGTTTTACATTCGAGCAATTCGTAACATTTGCAGATAGTGTTAATGGTATGTATCGCCAGCTCCAACAAGAGAACGAGCCTACTGTCGAGATCATTTCTGGACATTCTGATTCATTACTTATGTAACAACTTTCAAAGTTGAAAGGAGGTTTTTCCAATGTTAATAAAATTTTCCATAGCAACAAAAATAGCTGCTGTTGTAATCACCATTGCCTTATCTCTAATTTGTGTATTGGCACAACAGCCTAAATCAGCCAGTGTTGCTGCGGTGACAACTAAAGCCGATCCAGAAGCATATGCTTTGCTAAAGACAGCTCATGATGCTCGTGAAACTTGGCCATCAGATTTTGCTGGTTTTACCGCTGAGCTAGTCTTTAATGATAATGGTGCTACTACTACAGGCACATTCTCTTATGTTCCTCAAACTGGAGTAGCAGCACGAATAGAAGGCTTGAGCGATGAAGCTCAGAAGTGGCTTAACAACCAGCTTAATAGTGTGCTAAGCCATCGGCGTGGGGGTGATTTTGCTAAACGTGATGGTGCGCATCCAATCACTTTTGCAGAAGATGATAAAAGCCCACTCGGCCGTCTAGTACAGCTCAATGATGCCCTCAAATCCAGTTATCGAGTGCGCGATGGAAAAGTTGTTGAAGTAACACGTACAATGGGTGATGAGCGTTTTACCATCACAGTACTGGAGACAACTCCACTGCCAAATGGAAGATATCTGCCTCGCCATTTTACTGTTACCTACTTTGATGCAAAGACTGGAACACTCAAACGCACAGAGACATTTACCGATTCTTACACAAAGATTAGTGAAGTCTGGTATCCAATTTCTCGCCGTGTTGTGCGTGCAGAGAATGGTCGCTTGATAGCGCGGGTAATAGAGATCAAGAATCCACAACTCAAATCCGAGAACAAGCACTAAGTAGTATTAGTTCAATTATGCTAGGAGAGATCTGATGAAATTACGACTTATTAAAATAGGAGTTTTACTGCTAGTAGCAGTAGCTGTAACGGTGTTGATATTAGCGCCTAACGGGTTAGCAGATGGTAATGTGGTTCCAATCAATGGAAGCGACTCGTTGGCACAAGATCCACCAATGGAGGAAGAAGATCCACCTGAAATCGTGATTGGCGAGCGTCTATTTCTAGAGACTCGCTTTGCCCAGTTCTTTTTCGCTAATGCAAATGGGGATGCCAATAAGGTTCTAGATTCTGGAGATCCAGTTATGGATACCAGTGAAACATTGGATGCTCCTTTACCAGGACCTTTTGCTGGACAATCAATGAATTGCCGAGCCTGCCATTTAGTAGATGAACAGCAGCAGACCATAGGTGGTGGTATGCGGGCATATTCCGACTTTGCTCGCCGTACACCATTACCAGCACGCCCAGATCGCAAAACCAAGACAGTACGTAATTCACCACCCCTGGTTAACGCTTCACTGGCAAGAAATACCGGGTTTTTCCTGCATTTTGATGGGGAGTTTACGACGATAAAAGATCTTGTTAAAGCCACCTTCACAGGTAGAAATTACGGCTGGTTGCCGGAGGAAAAGCAACCAGCCATTGCACATATTGCCAACATTATTCGTAATGATAATGGCAGTGGTGATCTAGCCAGCGAATTTGGTGGTGCTTACCGAGTTATCCTAAAAGGTACGGATACAACCATTCCAGATAAATTCAGATTGCCAAAGAAATTTCGTATAGATGTCAGCAAAGCTACTGACAAAGAGATTCTTAATGCTATTTCCGCATTGGTCGCAGCTTATGTTGAATCTCTTGTCTTTGCTCAGGATGATAATGGCGAATTTAATGGTTCACCTTATGATCTTTTTCTACAAAAAAATAGTCTTCCCCGTAAACCTGCGCAAGGAGAGTCTGACCTGGCATATAGTCGGCGGCTTTTACAGCTTCTTCAAGGTCTCAGTTCACCAATGTTTGTCAGTGAAGCAGATGGCGAATTTAAGTTCCACAGCCAAGCATTTGTCTTTGGCCCTCAAGAATTGGAAGGGCTAAAGATCTTCTTGAGTGAAGCCAATATGCTACCGCTTCCCCCTGATACCTTAATGCAAGGTAAAATTGGCAATTGTGTTGCCTGTCATGCCGCTCCCAACTTCACAGATTTTCGTTTTCATAATACTGGCGCTACCCAAGAGGAGTATGATGCGATCCATGGGCAAGAAGCATTTGCCAATATCCTTATTCCTGATCTCAAGACACGTCGCGCCAATTATGATGCATTTCTACCTCCCACAGCCAAACATCCAAATGCCCAAGGTCCATTTTTGGATATCCCAACTCTAGATAAACCAGGGCGTACCGATCTGGGTCTTTGGAATGTTTTTGCTAACCCCGATATATCAAAACCACAAAAGCAGTTAAGGCAAACACTCTGTGACACTCAACCATGTTCAGCGCGCGAACTTTTGCCTAAAACTATTGCACTGTTTAAAACACCAGGTCTGCGTGATCTAGGACATTCTGCGCCCTATTTTCATACTGGTGGCAAAACAACACTCATAGATGTGATTGAGTTCTATCGCAAATTTGGTGAGTTAGCACGAGCAGGAAAAATACGCAATGGCGCAATGGAACTTCAAGGTATTGCCTTAACGCCAGCAGACGTTACACCTCTCAATGCTTTCTTGAAGTCATTAAATGAAGATTATGAGTAGATGAAGGATCTTTTCATAGACAAGGATCACAGAGAAAACCTCTGTGATCCTTGCGCAATAAAACTTAGTTTGTCAGTTCTAGTGTCAGAGTGGCACCATTCAATTGTGGTAGTACAGCACTAGTTTTGACAGCTTTATGATCTTCTTTGGTTACCCATACTTTGGTTTTGCCGGCTTCGCCTTCGGCAGATGTTATCTCAACCACGAACGCCTCAAATGTACCGGCAGGAACAGTCACCTTCTCCATTCCAGTCACTTTGAGTTGCATCAGCTTAGTTTTGGAAGCCTGTACATCAAAATTGCGGAAGGTAGCAGTATAGCCTTCGGAAAGAGGCAAGGAAGCAATTACATAGTTTGCTCCAGCACCATCCGCAAACAATGCTCCACCTAGATCTGCGTTGATCGGACGGGTCTGACCATTGAGAGTCATTGTACCATTGGCTTTGTTATCCTTGAAGGTTAGATCGATGGCAACCGGACCCTGTTTGATGATACGCTTGGTAAGAACTAAACTTCCCTTCTCCAACACTGAAATATCACTGATTTCGCCGCCAGGTGTCTTGGCTGTCTCAGTAATAATCCAAGCGCCATTCTCATCTTTGATTTCAGACTTGACGTCAAGAGGAATCTTCTGACCGCCTAGTTCTATACTAGCTTTGTAGGTAACTGCGCCAGTTTTCAGATCTACAGCAGGCTTAGGAGTCCCTATCGATGCAGCTTCAATCTTCTTTGGTAATGTAACAGTCTTTACATCCACAGTGATCTCGTTTAAACGCTGCGATATCTCGGTTGGCATATCTTCTTGATAACGTCCACCTAGATGCTTGGCAAGGAATTTCTCAGCTACTGCTAACATTGTTATATTGTTGACGGGACGAGCAAAACCATGTCCTTCATCAGGTGCAACAAGATACTCTACAGGAAAACCGCGCTCACGCAATGCAACAACAATCTGATCAGATTCAGCCTTCTTAACACGCGGATCATTAGCACCTTGTACTACCAACAATGGTGCCTTGATCTTGTCTGCCGAACTGAGTGGCGATTGACGCTCTAGTTGGGCTTTCCCCTCTGCTGTCGCTGGATTGCCCATACGTGTATGGAACACCGTGCGAACAGCCTCCCAGTAAGGAGGAATGGAACCTAGTAAGGTAATAAGGTTTGATGGACCAACAATTGATACTCCTGCAGCATAAACATCTGGAGTGAATGCTAGTCCCGCAAGTGTGGCGTATCCGCCATAGGATCCGCCCATTATACCTACTCGTTTAGCATCGACTATACCCTTCTCGATAAGGTGCTTGACACCCCAGGTCAAGTCATCCTGCATCTTCTCGCCCCATTGACCATTTCCTGCATTAAGGAACTTCTTACCATAACCAGTAGAGGCGCGGAAATTGGGCTGTAAGACAGCATATCCTCGATTGGCAAGAAACTGAACATTGCGATTATATCTCCACACATCACGCGCCCAAGGACCGCCATGTGGATTGACAATCAAAGGTAGGTTACGGCTAGGAACACCTTTAGGAAGCGTAAGGAAAGCAGGAATCTCTAGGCCATCCGATGATTTGTAGCGAATTGCCTGCATCTGTGCGAGTGCTTCACGTGGCAGCTTTTCATAGACACGATACTGGAAGGTAAGCTTCTTGGTACGACGATCAAAGAGATAACTCTCGCCTGGTTCAGTATCACTACTAGCCGAGATCAAGAATAACTGCTCATCTCGGGTTGATGAACCAAAGTTAATATCTTTACCTGGTAGGCGTTTCTGGATTAACTTGTAATCGGCT
>JBFLVQ010000367.1:0-9427 GCA_040758525.1 Acidobacteriota bacterium | reverse complement strand
ATTTGTTAAAGCGCAACCAAACTGGATTGGTGATGGCAAGACCATCAAATTCGCGATCGTGTAGATCTGTAATGCCATCTACATGAGTACGGATCAAGGCAAAGAAAAAGCACCCTGGTTCTAATCCGCCATATCCTTTTGTATTGGCACGCACAAGTACTTTATAACTAGCTTTAATGCTATCGCCCGTGGAACTTGAGCTAAGCAAAACTCCTGGTACTGCCACACCATCTGAATCTCGACCAATAATTTCAACATTGTTAGCGCTTACACTGCCAAATTCTGCGGTAGAGCTAAGGCGAACCAGTATGGTTAGCTCATAGAAGCCATCTATAGTAAGTTTTGCCTTACCAGCAGCGAGTAGCGCATTAAGTGAAGCGGTGTCACCCATACGATAATCTGTTCCTTCTGTAAGCAGACCATCATTATTCATATCAATGCCAATATCTAAGATCGGACCATTGGTTACTAGATACCTGCCTTTACTGAGCGCTTGTTGAATATCGGCAAGCGAATTTGAACGTGCTAGCACAAGATTACGTGGTTCAGCAAATCCTGAGCTATTAACTGCATTCCAACTGAGTACGCCATCTCCTAATTGATCATAAAGATTGCCATAGGATTTATAGTTAACATCACCATGACTATCGCTGCCACCGGCAAAAAACATCTTACGATAGTAGTGTGTGCTATTAACTGCCCAACTTACCTGCTGGCGTAGACCCTTCATCAGTAGCTCTATCCAGTGTGCAAGCATATCGCGTTCTCTCTCTGCTCGACCACCTAAGGATGAATATTCCCACTCCCATACCTTTGCTGTGTTATTCCAACGAAATGGATTTACTTGAATGACATTGTCATTGTCAGCCGTGTAGACAATATCCTCACCACCATTTGTGCCATGCCCTTGATCCTCATTCCATACTTCAGTGCCATAAACCTTAGGAGAGTTGAAAGAGGTCTCTAGTTGGCGTGGAGTAACTGGCACAATATCGCCAATGATCTTATTTGGACTGTTAGCAAGCGCATGTGCAATATAGCAGAAACCATTGAGGGTGTTGAGCGTGTTGTCTAAATACTTTGTGCCTCCACCATAAGTATCCAACTTGCCATCAACATAGACTCCATCCGTAGGCACGGCAATTAAATGATTGCGCGATGGTGAGTCACTAGGAATACCGCTGTCGTAAAGTACATAGCGGTTATCTTGATACTTAACACTAAGCGATCCTGTTGCTGGATAACGCTTATTGTCTCCATACAAATAGAAGCTTTGACCAGCATCGACCTGTTGTTTGACATCGATCTCTTCAGCAGGATAGAGCTTGAACTTACCATAAGTGCTCGCGGTCGCACTGCCACTCTTTACATATGACCATTCATTTGGTCCTACATCACGAGGATCAGAACTACCAATCTGAGTGCTGTTGCTGGCATGTTCTGAAGCTACCGACCAGTCAATCCCTATCACATCAGCAGCACGCGCCAAGAACCAATAACTGCCCCCTGACTCAGCTTCACTATCGGTCCACTGTCCATGCCAATGCAGGTCACCATAATACCAATTGCCTGATGGTTCATTAGCAAATCGTGGCAGTTTTGTAGCAGCATAGTAGACACGTAGTACTTGCAGAAAATAAGCATCATCATCAAAAAATAGATCCTGCTCCTTATAACGGAACTTAGCTTGGATAAAGTAGGTGTTGCCCGGCACCCACCAAGAGGGACGTGGCACTTTGAAATGAAAGAACTTGGTATCATTCGATACAGACTCAAAGTTTGCCTCTGTATAAGGACCACCATAGGCAATCCAGGGACGGTTCTCTTCAGCTATGTTGGGTCCACCAGAAAAATCGCGTATCTCAACATACATTGGATCATCCCAACCAACATCTAACCCTTGTCCACCACAACTGTAGTTCTCATCTTTAATCTCAAGCACCATGGGAATAAATGCTGTCGCTGGATCTATCCGCCAGGGCAGATCAAAAAGAAAATCTGTGCCGCAACCATTGCCTGCTTGTGGCCTGATCTTGCCCTTCGATTGTTGGGAATCTTGCTGATCATTATCTGCCTTAACACCACTATCAATGATCTTGCTACTACCTCCTACCACTACTAACCAGCAGCAGAGCACTAGCAATATCACCCGTTTCTTGCTCATTTGCGCGCTCCTCATTCTTTACTTATCTCTCCTTAAGAATAATTAATAGGTAATAAGATTAGTGGTCAGACCATTGCAACTTTAGTTCCATTTTCCCTCTTGAGAAATTTCGATAATTCAAATAACTATCGTGAATACAATGTTTTAAGCTCTTATCAGAGGATTTCCAGAAGAAAACTGGCAATATCAGAAATTGGATACTAACTATACAGTAATTTCCTGATTTCAAGTGTTATATTAAGGAGGAGAGTAATTTAGGTCGATGTTAAGTGAGTATAGGCGCTATCAACTTTTTTGATAGTAAATGTAGGTAGGTTGAAAGCGCCTGTGTAGCTGAGTCGGGGTTAATTTTTATTTTTTCTTTTCACCATAAACCTCTTTAAGGGAATTTTTATACTCCTCCAATGGTTCTAATCCGATCTCTTGTCGTCGTCGATCAACATTATCTGGATCTTCTAAAGGAGAAGGGACAAGCTCTCCATCTAGGTATTTAAATTGTGTTCCATAGATCTGCTTCTTACCTTGATTAACAAGCACTCTATCGGTTAAAAGAGCAAAATGTATCCCAGAAGCCTCGCCTTTCTCGACCGCAGTCTTCATTAAAGCCAAGCACTCTCGCTGAAATTCCGGATCTCTATCTGCGTGTTGAATAAGCAGCCAGGCAGCATTAGCGCCTTCATAGCCTACTAAACTTCTAGCTGGCCATCCATACTCCTTTATGATCTCATGCATACGGGCAGTATTTTTTGTATCTATGTTCTGCATCTCTTCCTTGAGACTAGCCTCTATATTAGGACCATTAATTTTATTACGAACCTTCTGATCCTCTAATGCCATCTTTCTTAACTCCTCGCGTAGCGGCATATTAAGTTTGGCTTGCGCCTCTTGGCATTTTCCTGCTACTTCAGCCCAGCGTGCATCTGCACGTAGTGCAGCAAGATCTGTATCTTTCTGCATATGTTCAAAGTTGAAGTAGCCTTTTTCAATTGCCATATAAAGATATTGGAAAGCTGTATCAATCCTACCTGCCAGAGCCAAGCAGCAAGCAGCGCTGTAATAAGTGGTATGTACGGCTGCACCTTTGACAATAATCGCCTGATTTAATTCGAAGCATTCTGTATAGCGTTTGTTCTCATAAGCAGTATAGGCTTGGCGTTCTAAAGGTGTACCAGCCTGTAAACCTATGGCAATACCGTTTATTGTAGTAAGAAAGAAAAAACCCGCGATATAGATCCAACGACTTAAGCCTCTAATACACATAGATATTCTCCTTTGATATATAAAGCGAAATATCTCGTTAATATTGGCTCAATCAGGAAGCAAGGAAATTTCTCTGCTTTTACAGACTATTTTGCGCTAGCGTTTTAAGGTACGCAGGGAGAGAAGATAGCTAGATGTACAGATAGCTATTAAGATCAGCAGGATCTTTACTAGAAGAATATTAATGACAAAAAAGGCAGTATATAGCATCACCAGCCACAATAGTAGAATTGTGATGATCTTAGCTCGTAATGGAATCCCCTGTCCGCTACGGTAATTTTGTATATAGTTACCGAAGATCCTATTACCTAGTAACCAAAGGTAGAACTTTCTAGAACTACGTGCATAACAGGCAGCCGCCAGTAGTAGAAAAGGTGTAGTAGGCAACAATGGTAAGAAAATACCTAAAATCCCTAATCCTACTGAGAGTGTACCGGCTGCGATAAGTAGACCACGACGCATACTGCCAGCCATGCTATCACCGGCAGCAGCACCATAGTCAGGCTCTTGGCTATTATTTTTCATCACCATAGTGTGCCCAGACCTACTCCACTCTTGCCCATACGTAAGGTTTCAGCAAGATTAGTGTAACGTAGTGCCGAATTATTGCGAATCGCTTTGTTGATCGCGCCAGTTTGACCAACAATGATCGCCAATTGCTTAGCACGTGTGAGCCCTGTATAAACAATCGAGCGATTCAGTAGATTCCAGTGTTGGAAGTGGATTGGCATAACAACAGCACGGTACTCACTCCCTTGTGAGCGATGGATCGATATTGCATAAGCAAGTGATAACTCATTGAGATCGGCAAAGTCATATTTGACTTCACGATCATTGAAGGTAATGATAAGTTGCTGCTCTTCCCTATCGATCTCGCTAATGCGGCCTATATCACCATTAAAGACCTCTAGTTGGTAATTATTAGCTAATTGGATCACTTTATCGCCTAGTCGATAGGTAGTAAGCCCCCATTTTATTTCCGGCTTGTCTGGCGCAGGCGGGTTAATCGCGCTCTGTAGCAGCAAGTTGAGATTTGATGTACCTATACTACCACGCTTCATTGGCGCCAGTACCTGCACTGCCTGTGCAGGTAGACCAAAATGGCGTGGGATAGAGCTAGTTACCACTTTCACTACCAGTGCATTGATCTTCTCTGCATCTGTCTCTTCAATAAGGTAACAATCTGAAGAGGCACTACCTGGACGGGTAAAGAGAGGTGGTTGGCCACGATTGATCTCATGTGCATAAGAGATAATGTTACTACTGGCTGCTTGGCGAAAAACCTGTGTGAGTTTTGCTACTGGCAATACTCCAGCAGCAATGATATCACGTAGAAATTGGCCTGGTCCTACTGAAGGGAGCTGATCAGCATCACCAACAAAGCAGATCTGTGCTTCTAATGGGATCGCTTTAAGCAGATGATTGGCCAGCAATATATCGATCATTGATGCTTCATCGAGAATAAAAATATCGGCTTCCAGAAGCTTCTCTTGATTGTGCTTGAAGGAGAAAGTAGTGGGATCAAATTCAAGCAGACGATGAATCGTTTTGGCCTCCATACCAGTCACTTCGCCCAGCCTTTGAGCCGCACGTCCTGTTGGAGAGGCTAGTTGTATACGCTTACCCATTGCCAGTAATAGTCGTACCAGTGCGCGTAAAGCAGTGGTTTTGCCACAACCAGGACCGCCAGTAATGACACTCACACCATTACCAACAACGGTAAGCACAGCATCACGTTGCTCTTGGGAAAGCTCCAAACGCTCTTTCTCACAGAAGCGTGTTAACCAGTTAAGTGTACGTTCACGCTCTATGGCAATTGGATGGTTAAAGTTGAGCAATCGCATTGCTGCCGCACGTTCGGCAAGAAAGAGTGGCGCAACATAAACAACATCACCAAATGGCTCGATTTTAACAGAGTAGAGTTCTTTGACTGCGCTCATCTCATCGATGAGGCGCAGAAAGCGGTCGCTATCATCAATTTCAAGCTGTGCACGAGCACGATTGACCAGTTCCAGTAATGGTAAGAAACAGTGACCATCTTCGGTCGCCTCAAAGAGTATATGTGTAAGGCCAGCGCGTAAACGTTCATTAGAATCACGCGCTAGCCCCAGGTTAAGGGCGATCTTATCGGCACTCTTAAAACCAATCCCATAGACATCACGCGCCAATTGATAGGGATTCGATTCTACTGTCTTGATCGTATCTTTACCATAATGCTTAAAAATCTTTACGGCAAAATGTGTAGAGATATTATGTGCCGTCAGAAAAGTCATTACATTACGGATCTCCTTCTGTTCTTGCCAAGCCGCTTTGATACGCTCGACACGTACTGCAGAAATACCCTTCACTTCAGTTAGCCTGATTGGCTCGCTATCAATAACATCTAAGGTGGCAAGTCCAAACTGCTCGACAATACGACGTGCTGTCACCGGCCCTATGCCTTTAATCAGTCCTGAACCTAGATATTTTTCAATACCAGTAAGCGTGGCTGGGCGCATCACCTCATAATTGTCAACACGGAACTGTTGGCCATAGTTAGGATCATTAATCCAATGTCCGGATAGACGTAAGTTTTCCCCTGGTGTAAGGGCGCCGAAATTGCCTACTGCGGTGATCTCATCGCGCTCGCCTTTAACTATTAGACGTATTACTGCCCAACCGTTATTAGGGTTGTGAAAAGTGATACGCTTGACCGAACCTATCAATTCACTTAATTGTTGATTCCCAGACATTGCCTATGTTATGACTCTGCTATTTTTATAAAATATTTATCAGTATGCGTCAGGAATTTAGCAAAACTCAAGATTACTTTGCACTTCGTCAAAGAAGTAAATTGGTATTGTTGAGGCCGGTGAAGATCGGTAGACTACTTCCAGGCGCACCATAGTATAAAGGGATAAGATTATGAGTTTATCAAAGTCAACTATTATAGAACTAACTAGTAAAGAGAACCCCGTTTCCAAGCCTGGCGCTGTTACACGTCGAGCCGGTAAATGGATTGCATTAGCTATCGCTATTATGTTTGGAAGTCTATTATTAATGCTTCCCTCTTACCAAAAAGAGAACTCTAGTCTGTTCAGCAGTACTCAAAAAGAGGATGGCATGGGATACAGGAAGTTTGGCAAGATACGCGCACCAGAATTGGAAGGTGGCAAAGGCTGGCTCAATACGGATCGGCCACTCAAGCTCTCGCAATTACGTGGTAAGGTAGTGTTGTTAGACTTCTGGACTTACTGTTGTATTAACTGTATTCATATTATTCCTGATCTAAAGAAACTGGAACAGAAGTATGCCAAGGAACTGGTAGTGATCGGGGTGCATTCTGCTAAATTTGATAATGAGAAGGATAATGAGAATATTCGCCAAGCGATCTTACGCTATGAGATTGAACATCCTATTGTCAATGATAGCGATTTCAACATCTGGGGAGCTTATGGCGCACATGCCTGGCCAACCCTGGTACTGATCGATCCAGAGGGTTATGTAGCCGATGCCCTCTCTGGCGAGGGACATTATGAAGCTCTGGATGAGTCTATAGGCCAACTTGCTGCTGAATATCGCGCTACTGGCAGGCTCAACGAACAGCCGCTCAAGTTACTCTTAGAGAAACAGAAGACTGTCGAAGAAGTGCTCTCGTTTCCTGGCAAGATATATGCTGATCCGGTTGGCCAACGTCTCTTTATTAGCGACTCGAATCATAATCGTATTGTGATCACGAGTCTTACTGGTGAAACGCTTGATGTTGTCGGCAATGGCCGGATAGGCCGTCTGGATGGTGATTACCAGATTGCCAGTTTCAATCATCCCCAAGGTATCACTCTCAGTCCTGATGGCACAGTACTTTATGTTGCAGATACAGAAAATCATCTAATTCGTCGTGTAAATCTAAAAGAGAAACGTGTAGAGACAGTTGCTGGTACAGGCAGCCAAGCCCATCGCTTCAACGAGCGTGGACCAGCGCTCTCAATTTCGCTCAGTTCTCCTTGGGATCTCAAGCTCATCGATAATCGACTCTTTATTGCTATGGCTGGGCCACACCAGATCTGGACATTTAACTTACAAAATTCAATGGTTGAACCTTTCGCCGGCACTGGTCGTGAGCTACGTATTGATGGCGCACGCCAACGAGCAGCCTTTGCACAACCTTCTGGGCTTGCTTATGATGGCAATCTACTCTATGTCGCTGATAGTGAAGTCAGCTCTATACGAGCACTGAACCTACAAAATGATGGTGAAGTTCTCACAATTGCTGGTAGTGGCAATCTCTTCGGCTTTGGTGATAAGGATGGAGAGACAAAAGATACCCTCTTCCAACATCCATTAGGTGTCGAATTCACCGGCGGACTGATCTATGTTGCTGACACCTATAATCATAAGATTAAAGTGATCGATCCTAAGTCATCAATGGCTAAGACATTCTTAGGTAGTGGTAAGCCTGGTCGTACAGATGGTAAAGAAGCTACCTTCTATGAACCAGGCGGGTTAAGCGCAATCGGCGATAAGCTCTATATTGCTGACACCAACAATCATACTATTAGGATTGCAGATCTTAAGACTCGTGAGGTGACAACCTTAAAAATTACTGGACTACCATCATTAACAAGTAAGATTGCTGGCGAAGTACTACCTAATCGTGAAGATGTTGCATTATCGGTGCAGAAGCTTTCGCCTAGCAAGTTGGGTGAACTGATCATAGATCTCAAGCTACCTAAAGGTTATCATTTCAATCCTGAAACCACTCAACAGTACAAAATAAAAACAATTGACGATAGTATACAGATCGAGGAATCGGCACGTACCGCTGCGCTTAAAAATCCTACGCTACCAATTAAGATCGCTTTCCGTCCTGAAGCAACGGTAAAGAAGACCAAGTTGCAAGTACAATTCACCTTCTACTACTGCCCTACTAGCAATGCTGGTGCTTGCTTAATCAAATCGCTAGTTTGGGATGTGCCTATCGAATTCGACAAAACAAGTAAAGCTGATTCGATCAAACTCGAGTATGAGTTGAGGTAAGTATAGAAGCATGCTCAGACTGGCAACCAAAAGGAGAAGGTTGGCGACAATGACGAAAATAATGCTCCCCAAAAGTAAGGACAGCGTTATAAGGAAAGTACCGCTGCTAGCACTCTTATTAATACTTACGCTCAGCAGCATTATTAATGCACAGACCGAGAGCAGCACTAAGACAATTGTCAAAGATCCCGCAGCAAAAGAGAAGTTGCTTGGCCCACACCGTTTCTCATTACAATGGATCAGTTGGGACTATTTTGGCAAAGTCAACATTAGTGATGACAATGGTATGTTAGTCGTTAAAGGCGATCAACGTAGTCGTAAAGATGACGATTATTTGACAATTGATGGTGTAATTACATTGGTGGAGAGCCGAGAGTTCAAATTTAATGGTACGATTATCACCAAGGTTAGCCATATTAATAATGGACAGCCTTGCAAACGTAGTGGGGAGATGACATTCCGAATCACTAGTAACAGAAAATACTGGCGACTGAAAGAGATGGATAATCCCTGTGAAGGCGTGGTCGATTATGTAGACATATATTTTCGCCAGTAACAATATTAGCCACATATCCTGGAAGAGTTTATTAGCATATAGATCCTAGTGGGCTATCTCAGATCTCTCTGGCTACTGTGGTAAAATAGTTCTACTTGCGAGGATGCGACCTCTAGCCGCGCAGCGGCAAAATAGCTTTAGACCAGCGCCTGTGAAAATGCGATCTCTAGCCGCAAAGCGGCAAAATAACTTTAGATCGGTGGCTATGAAGATGCGATCTTTAGCCGCGAAGCGGCAAAATAACTTTAGGCCGGCGCGTGAGCGCCGGTTTGGATCAATAAATAGATTAGAGCCACGAAGTGGCGGTATAGCTTTAGTGCAGGGCATAAGCTCAGCTTTGACAATTCAATCTTTCGCCACTGTGTGGCTGAAGGTCTTATTCACACAGGTCAACATAATTTTTATCTCTATAAAAACTATTTAGGAGGCAT
>JBFLVQ010000366.1:0-9489 GCA_040758525.1 Acidobacteriota bacterium | reverse complement strand
CTTACACAAGCACCAAGGAATGATATTAGGAAATGTTAGTCACCTTTGTGAGTGCTTTAAAGAAGTAGAAAAAGAAAATAATATTGTGTCCGAGGGTTTGTGAAGAATCTTGTGTCAAGCGTAGCGGTTGACCTATAGACTTATTACCAATAACTATTGCGATGTAACATTAAGGTTGGCGAGAAACTGTTGAAACTCCTCGGCTGCCTGCTTGATCTCTCGATCTGCCGCCTCCAATTCATTCTGACTGGTGCGTATTTGTGAGAAGTTATAGGCCGATAGACCGCGAGTATAACCATCCAGTGCTGCTACATACTTGTCCACACCATTAATAAGTTGTTGGTGCTGACGCGTAAGTTCCGTAGGGGAAGCAATTTTTTTGAGAGCATCATTGAGTGTTGCTATCTGTTGTCTATGACCCTTCAATTGATCGCGGAAATTGTCGATCACTCGCCGTGTATCGCGAGTATTGCGAGTATTATTAACCGTTTTAAGAAACTCCCTAAGATCCAATATAACATTGCTCATTCCACCACTCAGATCAGCAAGCAGTGGCTGAATAGCTTCTGAATACCGATTGATCGTCTCTTTATCAATCGTATTGGAAGAGACTGGTGGCACACTAACAGGCGAACTGGCAGAATTCGAGTTGGTTGGTGTGCTGATAGGCACACTCGATGAAGGTGTGGTTGGCGTCGAGTTCGGAGTCGAGGTTGTTGTTGGCGGCTCTATCTCTGTCGAAGTAAGAGCAAAATAGGCCATAGCTGCCAATATACCTACTCCTACAATGGCAAAGAAGATGATGCCAATTAATAACAGGTTAGTGCGTGGAGCGGCAGATACCCTGCCTGCGCGTACCCCACAATAACTGCAAATAGCTTGCTCAGATGCTACGGCCTGGCCGCAATTGTGACATTGATATGACATAAGTTAACTCAAGGTAATGCTGGTAGCGCGTCATGATTATCTTGCAGTGCGTCATGACTATCCTCTATAGCGTGCCGGATAATAGAAAATAATGTGATAAAATCCTGACTGACGCAAGCGTTTCATCACCATTAGGCCGCCATGTCGGTAGTAGGGAGTAGAGGATGAAGAGGTTCAGTAACCAAGAATTGACCCATGCGGCCGAACTGCTTGGCAGCAGCCGTGTGGTCGTGGCGCTCACTGGTGCAGGTATTTCTGTTGCCAGTGGTATACCAGATTTCCGTAGTCCTACCGGGCTCTGGTCAGAATTTGACCCTATGGAATATGCCACAATAGAGGCATTTATTGCCCAGCCACAGAAGGTTTGGCGAATGTTTCAGGCAGTCAGTCGGCTAGTAGAGAAGGGTCAACCCAATCCAGCACATAAAGCCCTTGCCGCCTTGGAGCAGGCTGGCCGGCTACATGCAGTAATCACCCAAAATATCGATGGCTTGCACCAGTCTGCCGGCAGCAAAAATGTGATTGAACTACATGGCACAGGCCGCCTGCTGGCCTGTCCTGAATGTGGTTATAGTGAACCTACACCCCCAAACGGCCTCCCTGCTGAACCTCCACTCTGCCCACACGCCGCCCTTAATCACCGTATACACCGCTTTATGAAGCCTGATGTAGTACTGTTTGGCGAGCAATTAAAGCTTAAAGTGGTGGCAGAATTGACCAACTGGCAAAACTCTCTAGATCTACTTTTAGTTGTTGGGACAAGCGCAGAAGTCTTTCCTGCTGCTGCGCTACCTCATACTGTTAAAGCGCTGGGTGCATGTGTTATCGAGATCAATACTGAACCGACACGTATCACCAACAGCCTTACCAACTGTTTCTTGCAAGGTAATGCCGAAATCGTGCTTCCCGCCCTTGCACAAAAGCTGTTAGGTTAAAACCTTCTTGTCTAAGAAGAGAGAAAAAGCCAGGGGAAGCGGTAAATCTCTCCCTGGCTTGGGTATTCTTTATAGTTCTACAGATCATTGAACAGTGAGTGTGAGTGTAGCAGTACGTACCCGCGCATTATCGTCACTGGCAGTAAAGACAATCTGTTGTGGGCCTAGTTTAGCTTTCATTTTGGCTTTAATGGTGAACTTGATATTGGCCTGTGTAGTTGCTCCTGAAGTCGGCTTAAAAGCGAGTTTCTTGCCACCACTGGGAGTAATTGTGACATTACCTGTGAAACCCAAGCTTCGGTCTATATTGACGGTGATCTGTACATTCTTACCACGTGTCACGGTGGCAGTAGCCGGGCTCAATGAGATGGAATAGTCCGGTGTGATGCCAATCGGATCGGTGATCTGAGCAATAAAAGCATCGCCACTTGTCAAACCTATTCCACCACCACCAAATTGGGATTGGAAAGCTGCTGTAGCCGTAACAGGGAAGTTGGTAGAGACGGTAGTGCCAGTAATAAAGACAGTACCATTCGCATCCACAACAATACCATCGCCAAGCTCTATATTAGTGCCACCCATATAAGTGGAATAATCGAGCATATTGCCAGTTGGATTAAGCTTTGCGACAAAGATGTCGGTATCATTATTGAGGCTCTGATTCATCCCTTGTAGAGGATCCATAATGGGAAAATTGGTGGAAGCTGTCGAGCCTACTATGTAGAGATTGCCAGCTCTATCCAGGGCAAGATTGTTGGCTACATCAAAATCATTACCACCTAGATATGTTGAATATAGCACAACTGTGCCGGCGGGATTGAGTTTAGTAACAAAGGCATCAAAAGCAATACTAAGAGTGGGGCCGCCGTTGTTCTGACGCTGAAAGGGGTTTTGGGTAGGAAAATCCATTGATCGAGTTAAACCCGCAACATAAGCATTGTTAGCGGCATCAAGTACTAAGTCAACACCAAACTCATCGTCTAAGCCACCTAAATAGGTGGAGTAAATAACCATTGTGCCAGTTGGATTGAGTTTCGTGATAAAGACGTCACCACCTGGCATAGAGTTGGGGCTGCCACCGACAAACATACTTTGGAACGCGCCTGTTGTTACAGGAAAGTCTGGTGATTTGGTTGAACCGGTCACATAGATATTTCCCATCGTATCGATTGCCAGCGCGTTCCCACCATCATCTGTATTACCACCCAGATAGGTCGAGATTATTAGCATCGAGCCAGTAGTATTGATTTTGCTAACAAAGGCATCGCGAAAACCGCCATTGGCAGGACGAAATGCATTAGGTGTAACAGGGAGATCGGTCGAGCGGGTTGAGCCGGTCACATAGACATTACCATTGCTATCAATGGTCAGATCGTTGATTAAGTCATCACCACTACCGCCCAGAAAAGTGGAATAGATCAACTGTGTACCAGTAGCGTTTAACTTTGCCACAAAACCGTCTACACCAACACCAGGGTTACGTTGTAAGGCGCCACTAGTAATTGGAAAATCACCTGAGCGGGTAGCACCGGCCAAATAGATATTGCCCATACTGTCAACTGCCACACTATTGGCAATCTCGTCGCCACTACCACCAAAATAGCTAGAGAAGATCAATGTTGAACCACTAGGATTGAACTTTGAGACAAAGATATCGCCATTGCCATTATTATTCATTTGTATAGGTGTGCGGGTAGGAAAATTGAGTGAGTCGGTGCGTCCTACCACATAGATATTGCCTACACTATCAATAGCGATGTCTGTACCAGCATCACCACTATTGCCTCCTAGATAGGTCGAGTAGACTAGTGTTGGATCGATCACCAGCTCGCGGCTACGATCATAATGGCCTAGCTGAAAACTTACTTCGTGATTCTGCTTGAACGTATAGTGGCAGGCGATCTCTTCTTTGTGGCCATTGCGTAGTTGATAAGCAAAAGGCTTATGCTGACGAATCTCTTCTTTGCCGGTATTTATTACTAGATCGCCATTATCATCAATGCGTAGCTCTTGGGCGCCTGTGAAGGCAAATCCTATGCGATTTGGATTAGCGCCGGGAGCAATGATGAAATCATATTCTAATTGGCGTTGATTACCATAGTAGGCAAGCTTAACGCCGGGATAAATATCTTGGTATTCAATTCTGGCATAGTTATCGACATTGGTACACCATTTCTGGGGATCGTTGCCGAATAAGTAGTTACTTTTACCAGGCATAGGATTGATGCCGCGAGCACGCGCAGCACGATTAGCACCGATCAGTTTCATGCGTAAAACTACACTATCATTGTCCACAGCGTTGGAATGATTCTGGTCGTGCAATGCTAATATCGCTTCATTGGCAGTGAGGAAGAGATCATAGCCATAGATACGGGATAGGAAATTCACGCCAGCATCGGCTTGACCGCGGTTGACTTCAAAAGTGATCGGTAATTTCTGAGAAATCTCATTGATGTGTGCGCGGTCAGAGCTATCATTTTTAACCTGTGGGGCAGGTGCGGCAATCAAACCGTTATTTGCTGTCGGCGGTACGATCTGCTGCCCTTTCTCCCTTAACTGTGGTAGCTGTGCATAAGTGATGGCAACACAGTTAAAGGTCAGGCAAAAGGCAAGTATCACCGCTTCCAGGACACGCCCTTGCGTAGTAAATAAGCGCCCAGATTTCATGAAAAGCCTCCTATCAAAGGTTGACAAGATTATACTTCCTCTCCCACTTAAGAGAACAGACTCCTACCTGAAAGCTCATTAAAAATATAATGGGGTAGCGGTAATTGCCGACGCCGCCCCGCCTGTCAGGTTGGCACTATGTAAAACCGGTCAGGCAAGAGAACGCTGGTCAGTACTGTAACAGGGTTAAATATCCCCTGTAAGCTAGACATAAAAGTATCACTATTTGAGGTGGAAGCGAAATAGGGATTTTTACAGTCAGGTAAAGGAAAACGGCTAAACATAGCTGACCTCCATTAATTCCGGCCAATCTCACGGGTGGGAGAACCATCTTACTTGAAGCATTGACGCTGTCAGGTAGACCAGACAACATCCCAACTTCAAATAAAACGTCCTCGTCTAAGCTTATCAGCGATAGTACGAGAGTTTGTCAGAAACAATGGTTCAATCAGCTTTAAGATTTGGTTGGATTATCGGCGTACAGAATAGAAATGTTTCTTGCTCTCTCCAGCTCTTTTCAGGCAGAGAAGGTTATCAGAATGCGCAGCAAGGAACAGCGCGAGAGACAAGAAACGTATCTGTTAATGTGACTAGGTCAGTTGTACCACAGATAGAATCTGCCTCATAATGGATCTGTTATGGAAAACATTGCCCACTCACTTTTCGGTGCCGCGCTCTATCGCGGTTGGTTTGAACGTTACCTGCCTGGCACATTACCGCTCTGGATTATTGGTGCCAATCTACCCGATCTAGATGTGATATCTACGCTCTGGGGGAAAGACGCTTATTTACGCCATCATCGTGGTATTACCCATGCGCTGCCAGGGATAATCCTGCTGGCACTGGCACTAGGTTCATTGTGGTGGTTATGGCGGCAGGTCCGCGGGCAACCTTTACCTTGGTCACGCTTATGTCTTGCTGCCCTTGTTGCGGTTGGTACACATCCAATGCTCGACTTCCTTAATAACTATGGGATACGCCCTTTGTTGCCCTTTGATGACCGTTGGTTCTATGGCGATCTGGTATTTATTGCCGATCCTTGGATATGGTTAATACTAGGAGGCGCCCTTTTCCTACAGACCCGGCGTGAACTAGGGACAATGCTTGGTTGGGGTGCATTATGGTTTTTGACTAGCGGCGTGATCGTTATTGCACAACAGGTGCCTCTCACATCTAAACTGATCTGGTTGATTATCTTAGCCATGCTCTTGGTCTTACGTACACGCTATGAAGAGGTTAAGATTAATGCTAGCCGTATTGCGCTAGCCCTTATGCTTATGTATCTAGGCGCGCTCTACCTATCTCAGCAGACTGCGCTGGCCTCAGCCGATCAGTACTTACGTGCACAAGCAGGAGAACCAGTAAGACGCTTCTCTGTCTCACCTATGGCAGCCAATCCACTACGTTGGGAGGTCTTTGCCGATAGCGAGAATTTCTTCTACTTTGGTAAGGTAGAGGTGGGCACAGTCACTAGATCGACAACGCCACTTACTGCTTTGCCGGTAGCACGCCATCATAAGGCTGTCAAACGCGCCCTTGATACTCCGCAAGGACATACAATGGTTGAGTTTAGCCGATATCTACTGGCTGATGTTGAGCCTCTTGAAGAAGGCGCACGAGTGATATTACGGGATGGTCGTTATGCACGAGAAAGGCGTGCTGGTTTCAGTGTAATCGAAGTCACGGTGGCGCCCGACTGATCTCCATATCAACTCCTAGACAATCATATAATCGTGCAACATTACGAATGACTACGGGCATCTTGTTTCTCTGTATCAAGAGAAATAAAATCGTGCGTCCAGTCATTAAGCTATGGAGTAATGCTCTGGGCGCAGGAAAAGGGATTGCTCACCTTTGGGGAAAATGGTTACAATCAACACACCCCAGCAAAGCATTTATGGGTGGAGGGTGGCGATTGATAACACCATTCTTCACACGCTTGCGACCTGGGTCGTAAGCGTCCGCATTGCCGTAGCAGCGGCAGCGGCAGCAACATATGTCGCCCCAGTGATGCGCTTTGAAATTGAGAGTAAATAGATTAGCGAAAGGAGTAGATTTGTGAGAACAGAGAAATCAAAACAGATAAGATACTGGCGGCTAATCGCGCTGACCGCGGCGTTAGCGGCACTTGCCGCAGGCATACTGCCCAAGCAGTTTTCCGTGGTAGAAGCAGCGACGGTAATAATTGATCTTTCTACAACCAATGCTTTTGATCTAGCCATTACCGGTGCACAGGTTGATGATATGGCAGGATCGGCACTAGCTATTGGTGACCTAAATGGAGATAGGGTAGACGATCTAATAATAGGCATTCCAGGTAGTGATGGTATTGGTGGACAACGACTCAATAGCGGTGAAGTGCGGATATTCTTTGGCCGTTCCAGCCTACGCGGTCAGATCGACCTTGCCTCAGGAGCCGGCGATGTACGGCTTTTGGGTGCTGCAGTAAATGATTTCTTCGGCAGCAATCTGGCCTTTGTTGATATTAATACTGATGGTGTCAAAGACCTGGTTATTGCTGCTCCCGGTTTTGATGGATTGCGTGGCTCGCGTGATCTATCAGGCGCGCTCTATGTGATCTTTGGAGGTAAACAGCTCAACTCCTCAATGATCGATTTCTCTTCAGCAAGCCCCGATCTGCTTGTTGTCGGCCCACGAGTAGGCGCACAGATTGGTACAAGCCTAGCAGGTGGGGACTTTAATCGAGATAACTTTGAAGATCTGGTAATTGGTGCCGCAACACTGGCGATTAATCCCGGTGGACCTGCTACTGGTGGTGTCTTTGTATTGATTGGTTTCAACATTAATCCTCCGGCAGTAATTGATCTGAATGGTAGTGATCGTGTTGCTGTGACAATACTGGGGGCAGCCAACGGAGATATGTTTGGCAATAATGTGGCAACAGGCGACTTCAATCGTGATGGCGCACGTGACATTATCGCAACAGCACCAGGTAGCACGGCAAGCGGCCGTACGATCGCAGGCAGCTTGCATGTCTTCTACGGGCCATTTTCAAACGGCTCGACTGTTGATCTATCAAAGACTAGCGCAGGTTTTACACTACTAGGTCCGATCACAAATGGGCGGTTAGGTGAAGGAATGGTAGTAGGAGACGTTGATGCTGATCGTATAGATGACATTGTTGTAACAGCGCCTGGGGCAACTGCAACAGGCCGTCCCAACGCTGGCCAGACCTTTATCCTCTATGGCAGTGTTCCATTGGTAGGTATACGGGATCTAGGTTCTATGAGCGCAGATGCCTCATTTGGTGGTGTCAATTCTGGCGATCAATTTGGTAGTGGCGCTGCACTACTACTTACTGATATTGACAAGGATAACTTTACTGATGTGATTGTAGGGGCGCCTAGCGCCACTAATCCTGCTGATCGTGCTCGCAATGGTCAGGCATTTATCCTGCTCAAAGGTGGCACACGCTTTGAACAGCGCGACCTGCAGACTAAACCGGCGGATATCACAATCCTTGGACCACGTGCACTTGACCGTATTGGTACTAGGTTCGCGCTTGGTGATATCAACGCAGATGGCAAGCCAGATCTAGCGATCGCAGCACCTTTCTCCGGCGGACCACAGGGCAATCGTAGCAATACTGGTATGATCTTCACGGTCTCTAACTTCAATCCAAATGCGCCCGGCAACAACCAACCGCCTACACTGGCTGTAATTGATAACCAGACAGTAGGTGAGACTAATACATTAAATATTGACGTTACTGCAGTAGATCCCGATAGCGCGATCACACTCTCGTTAATACGGCCACCAACTCCTAGTTTTGTTACACTAGTCGATCTAGGTGGTGGTCGTGGCCGTATCACTATCGCTCCACCTACAGGGAGCATAGGCAGCTATGTAGTAACAGTACGGGCAACCGATAATGGTAATCCGCCGCTTTCTGCACAGCGAGATTTTGCCCTTACGGTTACACCGCCTATGCCTATGATTGGTAATGCAACCTTTAATGGTAAGGTACTGCTGATCACAGGCAGCCGCTTTGGTACTAGCCCACGTGTACTAGTTAATAACACTGATGTGAGCGCACGTATTAAGAAGGTTTCTGATACCTCGATTATGGCTAAAGGCAAACCTAAGAAGCTCAATATACGCGCCGGTGATAACACTGTGCAGGTGATTGATGCCAATGGGGTAGCCTCGAATATCTTTATCCTGAAGCAGTGAGAGATATTGCCAGTAGGTAGACAAAGGGCAGGGAAGAGCTATATGGCCTCCTTGCCCTTTCTAATTATCTTCTTAAGTCTCTTTTCAGAATCTCCCTTGAAAGCTAAAATGTCTCTTCGGCTCTGGTTGTCTGGCCAACCCGAGCCTTTACGATCGCAATCGCACCTGACAATACCACGACAAGAGCGAGATAACAGCGATGACTCTGGCAACAATACCAGCACTGCTTAGTGCACGCGCACGCGCGAACCCAGCTAAGATTTTTCTCTACTTTCGTGATTTAGAGGTCTCTTATCAGAAGCTTGATGAGATCACTAACCGTCTTGCACAAGGCCTTGCTGCATTGGGCCTCAGGGTTGGTGATAAACTCTGTGTGATGTTGCCCAATTGCCCGGAATATGTCTATCTCTTCTTGGGCGCATCCAAATTGGCAGTAACACTAGTGCCGATCAATATCGCGCTTAAGCATGATGAGATCTGCTATATTGCCGATAACTCTGATGCTGTTGCGATCGTAGCGGCTGGCCCATTACTTGGATTGGCTGCCGCGATCAAAAATTCTTCCCAGAAACTGCGCTATCTGATCGCACTTGATCCGCCTAGCGAGTCTGTCTTGCCGGAAGCATTATCATTTGCCCAGTTGCTTAATGCCAGTGCTGATCCAATCGACCACTCAACACCAACAACAGTGGTAGCAATAATGTATACCTCAGGCACAACCGGCAAGCCGAAAGGTGTTATGCTCACCCAAGATAACTACATCAAC
>JBFLVQ010000365.1:0-9499 GCA_040758525.1 Acidobacteriota bacterium | reverse complement strand
AGTGGTAATGATTACAGTCGTAGTAAAAATAACTTAAAGGATTATCGTGAATCTAGGTTCATCGATAAGATCACGGCTGAACATGTTCATTTTGTCTTGCATAGCCGCCCACCTTTACAACGCATCATAAAGCGAGATTACTGGAAAGAGTTCACTAACCGCACCAAGATAGTGCAAGAGATCCCGCGTGGTGATGCTCGCTGGATCGGCCAACTACTTGCACAACTCTCTGATGAACAGATGCAGAATGCCT
Organism: Acidobacteriota bacterium; assembly: GCA_040758525.1. Taxonomy (GTDB): domain Bacteria; phylum Acidobacteriota; class Blastocatellia; order Chloracidobacteriales; family JADJPF01; genus JBFLVQ01. The sequence continues at coordinate 9,246 of JBFLVQ010000365.1, read as the reverse complement.
TCCGCGCAGCAGGATATTCATCGGAACAGACACGTTTATTTACTAAGGTGTTACGTAACCGTATCAATAAACTGCTAAAACTCTAGGGTATTGCTGATATCTGCAAGCACGGCAAACGCTTCATATTGATTGTCTCATCATTAGTAATAGCCAAGCTATTAGAGGCAATCATATGTTTAGGAGTGGAGCATGCTCTCTCAAAACAGCTTACGCAGTCTGCTTATTTTGGCTATTATGATGGCATTGGTTGTACCGTCTTATACACTAGCAGGCAAGACTGCTAAGGCCAAACGGTTACCGGCAATTCCCGCTGACAAGGCTATTATCTGGCAGCCACCAGCCGATATCTCTACTCTAGATCTATATTATGGGGAAGGTGGCAAGGAACATGAACCGAAAGGCAAAATGAAGTTCATTAAGGAAGATCGTACCGGTTCCCAGACTAAATTTATTGTCCAAGATCAAGAAGGGGTAAGGTGGAAGATCAAAGTTGGTCCAGAGGCACAATCGGAAACAGTGGCAACCCGACTACTTTGGGCAGTCGGCTATTTTACGGATCTGACCTACTACAAACCACAGGTACAGATTGAAGGTATGGCAAAATACCAACGGCGTCGTCCTATGCCAGGCGGCGCTGTTATACGTGGTGCCCTACAAAAGGCCAGACTAGAACGTCTAGTCTCAGATGAAGACAAAGTAGGCGAATGGAGCTGGTTTGAAAATCCTTTCTTAAATACAAGGGAATTTAATGGCCTAAAAGTTATGATGGCGCTTATCAATAATTGGGATTTAAAAGAGTTGAACAATAAGATCTATTACGATGACAAGACAGATCTCTACCACTATTTAGTAAGCGATCTAGGCGCCAGTTTTGGCCGTACCGGTGGTAAATATACTCGCTCAAAAAACAACCTAAAACATTATGTAGAGGCGCCATTCATTAAAAAGGTAGCTGCATACGATGTCGATTTTGTGCTCAACAGTCGCCCCCCCTTCCTCTTCTGGATTAAGCGTTCCTACTGGCGTGAACGCACACGAATGTCAAAGATTGTAAAGGATATTCCACGTGATGATGCACATTGGATCGGTCAGTTGCTTGCACAACTCTCCGATGAACAATTACAGGATGCCTTTCGCGCGGCTGGCTATCAACCACAAGAGGTGAATATGTTTGCTAATGCGTTACGCGCACGTATCAATGCACTGGCACAGTTGTAACAAAGAGAATTATTGATTAGAGGCTTTTCTCAATACCATAGCGTTTCATCTTACGCCAGAGGGTAGTACGACCAATACCCAATTCTGCTGCTGCGCGATCTAGATTGCCAGCATTACGCTTAACCGCCAACTCGACCAGATGACGCTCATGCTGTTCTAGAGCTTTGCCACTTGCTGTGCCACTGGCTACTTCCAGCTTACTAACATTTTGGCTAACTACTATCGGCATCTCCCCCAATTCTGCTGGTAGTACCTTAGTAGTAATGAGATCACTTGCACACAGTGTCACAGCACGCTCAATAATATTCTCCAGTTCGCGTACATTGCCAGGATAATGGTAATCACGTAATGCTTGGACAGCAGATGTATCAAAACTTTTGATCTTCTTATGCTCACGTTCGGCAAATTGTGCTAGGAAATGTTCGGCAAGCGGCATAATATCGTCAGGACGCTCACGTAATGGAGGTAATTTGATTGTTACTACACTTAGACGGTAGTATAGATCTTGGCGCATTGAATGATCTTTGATCTTTTCCATTAGATCAGCATTGGTAGCAGCAATGATACGCACATTTAGACGTATCGTCTTATTTTCTCCCAATCGTCGTATTGCCTTCTCTTGTAGTGCACGCAACAATTTTGCTTGCAGCCCAAGCGGCATTGAATTGACCTCATCAAGGAAGAAAGTTCCCTCATCAGCCTCTTCCATTAGACCCTTACGCGAGGAACTGGCACCTGTGAAGGAACCTTTAGCATGACCGAAGAGTTCTGATTCTAGCAGATGTTCCGGTAATGCTGCGCAATTGACGGCAACAAAAGGACCGCTCTTACGTCGGCTCAAGTTATGTATAGCTTTGGCTACTAATTCTTTGCCAGTGCCGGTCTCACCTGTGATAAGCACTGTACTATCAGTCGGCGCCACCACTTGTATGGTCTGGAGTATCGCGCGCATCTGCTCACTCTGTCCTACAATATTCTCCACACAATAATTGCCATGAAACTGCTTCTCCAGTAGTTCAACACGACGTGCTAGTCGTTGTTTCTCCAGTGCACTATGGACCTTGAGGAGAATCTCATCACGCTGGAATGGCTTGGTCAGATAGTCGCAAGCACCTAGCTTCATTGCTTCGACCGCTGACTCGATCGTGCCAAAGGCAGTGATCATTATTACGCTTAAATTAAGTTGACGCTCCTGAATAGCACGTAGTAGATCTATGCCTGAGATCGGATGCATACGCAGATCCGTAATGAGCAGATCATAGAAATCGCGCTCAAGGGCTTCGAGAGCCTGACGCCCATCGGAGACCTGCTCAACATCATAGCCCTGGCCATCCAGGATAATGGCTAACGTCTCTCTCATACGAGCTTCATCATCCACTATTAGGATCTTGGCCATTTTTACTCCTTCCCTAGTTTTATACGGAAGATCTCAAAACTGCCGGGAGTATTGTCCTGCCACAACAGTTGTATACGGCCACGCTCGTCGAAAGAGAGGTCCGCATAACTGGAAAAACCGGCATTATTAGAGAGATTGACTGGCGCTGCAAAAGAGCGTCCATGGTTTGTCGAGATGCTATAAAAGATGTCAATTGCATCACGGCTAAAACCATCCCAAATGATCGAGAATTCTCCTGCTAGATCGAGCAATACTGTGGGGAAAAAGTCGCCGCCCCGTGCTGGTTCAAAACTCTTAGACATCGTGAAAGATGCACCTCCATCTGTCGAATTACAATAAAAAATTCGTGAAACATAGGGATCAGCAGAGAATTTGTCGAAGCTTCCTTCATAAGCCACTACAACATTGTTTTGAGCATCAACTGCAAGACTAGCCGACAATATTGTCGCAGCATTGCCAGTGAGCGTAACTGGTGTGCTGAAGCGACCATTCTCACCTGATCGTGTGTAGAAGAGTTCAAACTCTTCTGTTTGAAAACTACCTTCTACATAAGTTACATGAGATCTGTTATTAGCAGCAAAGAAGATACTAGCAAAGATCAATTTATCGACTTGTGTGGGCAGTGCTATTGGAGGAGCGTAAGTGAGACCACCATCAGTTGAACGTGTCAATAGTAGCCCACCGCGTTCACGATTAAAATCAACAAACAATGAGCGAACTGTCTGACCATCGCCCTCTACTGCAACAATTGGTTGTGAGAGTGGCGAAGAGCTGGCAAAGATCTTGCTAAATGTGAAGGTTGCACCATTATCGGTTGACTTAACATCAAAATTTGTAAAGACAGGCTTGCTATTATCAGGTGGACTTAGCGTCATTGCGCCAAAATGGATTGAACCATCACGATCCAGTTGTAGGCTCTCAGGTATAACAAAGATCTTTCTATCACGACTGATTACCTGAGGTGATGAGAAGGTACGGCCTGCATCGGTTGAGCGTACAATGGAAGTCTCAAAAATAAAGTCGGGTGTCTCGAATAGTTCTAGATAAGCAATGTAGATGTTACGATCATCTGCGGCAATCAATGGTGTGCCAATAAAGCTGTCATTACGTGGTAGCATCAGTGGATCTGAGAAGGTGCGTCCACCATCTGTCGAGCGGGTAAAGAAGATCGAGAAGATACCGGGCGAATCATCTAACCAAGTGACATTTATATTACCTGCAGCATCGATCGCAGCGCGTGGGAACATTGAGCCACTAGGATTATTGGTAATATTCTGTGGCGACTTTACCAGTGCTGCTGGATCAAGTACGGTGAGGCGGGTATTAGTAGTACGCACTAACTCACGACCATCGATCTGAGTCTTTGCGCTAATACTGATCAGATAAGGCCCAGGAGCAAGATCACGTGTTGATTGTATATTGAGCGAGACAGTTTCACCCAATGGTGCAGCTATGCTATCAAAGCTAAAGCTCAAGCCGGCAATGTTAGGCGTGGCGGTAAAACTGAGCATGCCTGTGGCACCTTCTAATGCACGCACATCAATGGTGAAGAATGTTGTATCGCCAGGCTTGATTACTTGTGATGAAGTGCGTGCGCTCAACACAAAGTCTGGTGTTCGTCCTGCCAACTCCTCACCGGTTTTGAGCGTAATATAGACATCGGCATCTTTGCCACTGCGATCATCTGCCCAATTAAAGATAAACTGCTGGCCACGTACAGCCAATTGATGATAATCACCATGATAGCCTGCGCGTAGATTGAAGGGTGTAGGAATAAGCGGCCAGTTTGTTGTAGTAATACGACGATTAGGTGAGAAACTGTTACCACCATCGGTCGAGACAGTAGCATAGACATCAATAAGCGAGAGATTTGCTAGATCGTTACGACGGTCGTACCAACTGATTGCTACTGCGCCATCTTCCGCAACCGCAGCAGAGGGAAGCAATTGATCTGCGATTGATTGATCATCATTGAGTTTACGCGGTGTGCTCCAACTCATTCCACCATCCGTGGAATGTACTAAGAGAATATCTGCGCGGTCAGGCGCCGTCTCTCCTCGTGCAGCAAAAGTCACATAGACATTTCCACGTGTTCTACCAGAGCTAATATCGACAGCTAGTGATGGGAAAGAGTTAGCATCAAAGATACCATTGGCTGGATAGGTCGGATTACGGAAAGAGGCAAGGATTACCGGCGACATAAAGGTCTTGCCACCATCGGTCGATCTAGTAAGCTTGATATCAGTCTTACCAATTTCACTATCAATCCAGCTAATATAGATCTCGCCAGCCGGTCCGGTAGCAACCATAGAACCTTGTACAAAGCCATTCGGCCTAGTGCTTTCAGCAATCTTCTTTGGGGCAGCAAAACTACGACCACGGTTACGCGAACGCGCAAAGACAATATTAGCCTTACCATTGGGCTGGAAATTGGTCCAGGTTAGATAAATACGATTTTTGAACGGTGAAGAGGGTGAACGATCAGCCGTAATCCATTCTTTATCTTGGAAAGCGCCATCACGAACCAGAGTGGTTGAAGCATCAACAGGCTGACTCCAGGTCATTCCTTTGTCGGTCGAACGACTCACCGCAATAGTTACTCGCTGGCGCATATCTAAAGCAACCATTGAGTAGTAGAAATTGCCGCGTGTATCGACAGCCAATACTCCATCACCAAGATTGAATCCACCTGGATAAGTAGGGATTTGTGTCTGTCGCCAAGTTGTGCCATTGTCTCGTGAAATACTCAGCCCAGAGATATTCTTCTCCTTAAAGCCAGCAGAATTGTTGAAACTTACTAATATTGTATTACCAAAGGCGGCTGCGCTAGTCTCGCTTTGGGTGCGATCTTCATTATCAAGTCTAGGATCATTAACACGTATATTTTCATCATTACTGGCAGCCAATCGGGCTGCGCTTAGTACATCGCCTTGTATAAGCGCACGTCGTAATGCTCGTCCCCGTATGGAGTGTTTACGAGAAAGATAGGACCGTGTTGCTTGTGAGAAGCGTTGGAAAACCCTTGGCCGATAGAGCCATTCATCATCTTCGCCCAATTCCTTAGCCTCACGTTTACGCCGAAAGGCGGGTGAAGGTACCGGCCCAGCAAATGGATTGAGCGGCATACGTAGGATCTCTTTCTTGTTTGCAATATTGGGTCTACCTGTAAGCGGTAACTGAAAGAGACGGCCCGCCGGACGGGCTTCGCTAGGTCTATCTGCATGTGTGGCGATCGATTGCGCTTGTACCCCTAATGCTATCGCGACTATCAACATAGCCACGAGAATTAGCTTACGCATAATAGCTTTCCTCATTTCAATACGGTTTTCTTCTTTGCACCACTGAAGCTATAGCTGATCGACTTGACAAAGGCAGACCAGCGGGCTGAGAACATAGGTTTAAGCATAGGTTCCGGTAGATATGGAAGGGGTCTGTTCTCTATTATCGCTTTGGGGTTTGCTACTACCATCTGAAAAGCTGCATCTGGCCCACAAAGCTTTTCAATCTCGTCCACACCAGCGTGTAGACGTGGACGGCGACGATGCCCGTGAGTATCACTGGCAACAATATGTAATAGATCGGAAAGTAACATCTGTTGTGCAGCAGCTTTCATCTCAGGTCCATACTCACCCGTCAAACTCATAGCATCAAGTTGAGTGACACAACCCATCTCAATCATCTGTACTAACTTCTCAGGATACCGCATTAATACACGATTACATTCTGGATGAGCAATTACTGGCACAATACCACGCGAGAGCAACTCGAAGAGTGCTTCCCGATAGCCATGTGGCAAGTGGAAAGGGGGAAATTCCAATAATACGTAACGACTGCCATTAAGTGTAGGTACACTCTGCTCCATACAGAGTTGACGGACAGTATTTTCGGTAAAACGTAACTCGCAACCGAGCACAATCTGTATACGATTACCAACCTGAGCGCGTAAAGCCTCAAGGCGCGTATTTAGTTCCGGAATGGCGCGCGGCACATATGTGCCATCATGCATATGTGGGGTAGCCACAATGGCTGTTGTACCATATTCAGCGACTTTCAGACAAGTCTCCACGGACTCCTCAATCGATTCGGAGCCATCATCAATGCTTGGTAAGATATGTGAATGAATATCAATCATTGCTTCTTAATCAACCTCATCTTTACAACACTTTAAATTGTATCTGCCTTGGCAAGAAAATCCTGTTTCTCCATAGGCGGACAGTAGTTAACCAATTCTTGAATAAAAGACGTATAAAACTGTTTTGCATCAAAATCTCGAATTACCCGGGCCTGCTCAGCATGCTTAATTGAATTGAGCACGCTGATAAACATCTCGTGCAAGGGTCTTCCATTCAAGCTTGCCTTCTCCCTCGCCCACATCACTACCGCCTCTACTACACGAATCGGCTCAACATAAAGAGGTGCGCTAGTACGTAGTAGGGTGGAAAGCGAGTCAGCAACAAAGAGTGGTGCCTTACGGTCATCCAGATAATCGATCAAATCATTAAGCGCAACCTCAACATCGACCACATTGCCACGACTGTTGCTACGTTGTGGTAGTTTGTGCATCTGGTAACCGGGATAATCAACCTCATCAGAGATAGCACGAGTAGCGCCGCGACTCACTGTAGAACCGCTATAATTGGCCGGTGGAGGCACGATTGTAGGTGGCGGCGCAATCATAGACGATGGTTGATAGCCAGGTGGCGGTGGTGCCAATCTTGGATCAGAAATATTAAACTTCATTGGGGTAGATTGGTTCTGCCCAGGTTGGTAATTCTGACGCTGTCCAGGATAGGCGGGCGCCGGTGCCAGATCATGTGTATTCACAGCCGAGTTGGCAGATGGGCGTGCCGCCATAGGCGGTACACCCCGTAGCGTATTGTAGCTCTCAGTAATATTAGTAAAGATAAATTCTACATCAGCGCGCACAGAGCGGGGCGATTGAATAAACTTATCAGGATGGAACATAGTTGCCATACGATAGTAAGCATCGCGTATCTCAGATATTGTCGCTTGTCCACTTACGCCTAGAATGGCGCGTGGATCTTGAGTAGCAATACGTGTCTTGATTATTGCAATCTCATTCTGAACACTATCAGTGTTAGCATTGGTAAATGAATCAGCATTATTTATGCTCGATTGTACCGGAGGTGCCACCGCTGCTTGCTGTTTAACCGTCTCCGGTACAGTAAATTTCCCTGTTGTCGCGGAGATCTCGGCAGATCCGACTTGTTGTAGTAGACCTACAGAGAGCAGCCCATAGAGCGCTTTCAACACTTTTTGTGGCTGATCTTGTATTCCAATTAACACACGCAATATATCTATTGGTTGAGTAACTAGATCGAGCACCTGGCGCTCTAGCGGTTTAAGGGTGATTGTCTGTAGGCGTAGTAACGGTGAGGCGCTAGGGGCAATAAGACGATTGAGATCGCCTAGACCACGCCGTATGATATCGAAGTCCTCTATACGTCGCACTCCTTCCAGAATGATTGTCGCGGTTGAAAATTTTAGTTTCAACTCTTCAGGGGCGCGGTTACTTTCGCCTTCGGCAAACTCATAGTTACCGAGCGTCCAGGTAAAGAGAGAATAAATGATATCGATAAGCTGAAAAGTAACATAAGTAACCAATTCCCGATCTGTCAAAACACCCTGTTCAACCAGTGCTTTACCAAGGCGTTTACCGCGTCCAAGGGTGCTCACAAACTGATCCAGTTGGGCACGTGTAAGCTTGTTGTGGCGCACCAGTGCTTCACCTATGCGATCCTCCTTTTGGTTACTAGCAGCGAAGACAATCTGTCCAAGTTCGAAATAGATCTGTTTCTTGACGCTTCCTTGAGTCAGAATCAGTTCGCCACTGTGCCGTTCTGTATAGATAGTGCGCAGCAGATCCGGCAGACAGACCGTCATTAATGTACCCTGCATAAATGTCCCCCTTATGAGCGCCGATAACCTCAATGATTTAGCAATTTGCGTCTTAGTGGGTACTATAACAGGCTCTAGTGTTATTGCGCGGTATCTATAATACCATGTCAGCGGACAGCCGTCAGCTATTCGGTTAATGCCAAATTCAACAGCGATATGAAGGGGCTTTATTGTTGACATAAAGGCAGGCAAAAGACGTTTTAGGTGGTGTGAAAATCGTTCAATACAACGTGAAAATCGCTCTGTGCAGTATGAAGATCGATCCAGGCAATATGAAAATCGTTCTGTACAGCGTTAAAATCGCTCTGTGCAATGTGAAAATCGTTCTGCGCAGTGTGAAAATTGCTTTGTACAACATGAAAATCGTTGCGTGCAGCATAAAAAACTGTTTTATACAGGATAAAAAACCGTTTGTTACAAGTGAGAAACGGTTTGCGCAAGGAAAAAACTGTTTTGTGCACGACAAAAATCGTTTTATGCAAGATGAAAAATGGCTTGTGCAGAGAAAAAATCACTCTGCGCAGCATGAAAATCGCTTTGTGCATAAGGAGGCGGGGGTTTATACTACCGTAAATACACGCTAAGTTATTGTAGAATGGCGAGTATATCCGATAAGCAAATCAAGGTATTAGGGAAAGGTGGTTTTATGGACGATCTGGAAGTTCGTAGATATCAGATGTTAACACGTGTACGAGATTTCCTTGCTGCACGTC
>JBFLVQ010000364.1:0-9508 GCA_040758525.1 Acidobacteriota bacterium | reverse complement strand
CAATCTGTGAACTTTCTGATGATAAGGAGAGATTTACAATATCAAAGGCGGCTTTTTTACCCAATCCATCATTCACTTGATGCCAGCCTTGAGTATCTTTTGTGAAACGTAATCTCAGCGCATCATGATGATCAAGCAGATGCTGAAACGCTTTCTGCAATAGTTCTGGATCCACATCAGGTTTTACTGCTAACATTACCGCCTGATTCCAATGATGTGGAACGGGGATCTGCTGTTCAAAAAACCAATGTTGTATCGGTGTCAACAATACTAACCCCGATACTGTGCCCTGCTCAGTAGTACCACTTAAACTAACATTAGCAACTGTTGCCAATTCTGCTACAGTAGGATGTTCAAACATCTGGTTAGTGGTAATTTGCAATCCTGCTTGTCGTGCACGGGCAACAATTTGAATACACTGTATAGAGTCTCCCCCCAATTCAAAGTAATTATCGTGTATACCAATGCGCTCGATACCAAGCACTTGCTGCCAAACAGCAATAAGTTTCTCTTCAATAGGTGTAGTTGGCGCTATATATTCACTCTGCCGCCAAGCTAATGCCTGTTCCTGTTCTGCCAAAAAAGCTTCCAACTGTGCTAATCGCTTTGTTGCACCAATATCTATCACCGGCATAGTTTCGAGTACTGCTGGCCGAGAAACCCCTCGCCATTGTTGTAGTAAAAGCTCTTCATCAATAGTAAGTGGTGGTAACAATCTAATTGGAGTATCAAAATTAGTGACTACTGAAACTAATACTCTTTCGTAACATTTACTTATAATTTCGATCAAATCTTCCCCTATCTCTGTATTACGATAATCTAACCAGAGCTTAATAAGTGGTGTTGTACAGTGATGGTCAAGATTGAATTGTGCTGTTAGATCAAAATAGGTTTGATCCGAAGCATAGGCATGAAGTATTTCCAACTCATTAATTTCTTGCAAGTATTGATAGATATGGAAATGAGTAAAATTAAATGCTGTGTCGAAGAATGTACCTCCACCTCTAATACGTTGAATTTCAGCGAGTGGATAACGCCGATAAGGTAGCAGTTCATGCTCAAGTTCAAATATATATTGTGCTAATTCCTTCCAGGTAGATGAAGAGTCTATCTCCACACGCAAAGGTACAGCATTAAGAAATAGACCCAATACACGATCTCCATCAGTCGTTTCTGGACGGCCATTATAGAGAAGTCCAGTAATTATATCTGTTTCACCGACCAAGCTACTTATTACTCTAAGATGAGCGGCTAATAACACACTTTTGAGTGGGACTGATGCTAGTGCTGATACATTCTTTAAACTATTAGAGATTTCTTCAGTAATAGGCACACCTATACGCTTGATTAACAATGTGTCCAGGATAGCTGTACGAGGTGAACGCGGCAAGCGACTAGGTTTATATTTATTCAATTTCTCTGACCAGAACTTTAGGCATTCTGGCGAATTGAGAGCTTTGCGCTCGAGCGCAACATAATCACGAAAAGTTGTCGATAAAGGTGATCTGTATAATTCTTTTTGTTGCAGGAGCGAGCAATAATCTGTCAATAGTTCTGTCAATAAAGTAGCAACACTCCAACCATCCAGAAATGGCTCAGACAATGTAAGCTGAAAACTATCCTCATCACGCTGATATACATGCAGGCTGAAGAGAGGTGTTCTGCCCCAATCGAACTTTTTCTTTTTTACTTCCATTAATCTTGCTGATATCACACTGTTTTGCTCTTCAATGGATAAGTTACGTAGGTCTTCAAATAACAGAGTTTGCGCTACTTCACAATGGATCAACTGTAATGGCTCACTATAACTTGTGAGATCAAACGATGTGCGTAGGATCGCATGGCGTATAATAAGTTCTCGCAATGCCTGTAACAATGTATCAGCATCAAAGCGGGTACGAAGATGTAGGCTGGTAATATAGTTTTCATAGTCTGCGCTATGCTCACTATGATAAATTAAGCCCATTTGTAGTTTTGTAAGAGGATATGCATCTTCAATATCTATTGGAAGTTTCTGCCGATCTTCGTTAATTAGTAGTGAAAAAGGTTGATGTGTCGTTACAACATCTAATGGTTCACCATTTGTAACAACAGCCAGTGCTTCGATGGTTTGATGTTCGAAGAGTTGTTGCAAAGAGAAATTAATTCCACGTTCCTGTGCGCGTGATTTTACTTGTATACTACGAATGGAATCACCACCCAATGTGAAGAAGTTATCACGTACACCAATCTTTGCTATTCCAAGTGTTGCTGTCCAGATCTCAACAAGCGTGGCTTCAATCCAGTTTCTCGGTGGTACAAATGACTTTACTAACGTTGATTGCTCCCACGCTAGTGTTGACAGGATACGACGATTAAGCTTGCCGTTTGGTGTTAATGGCATCTCTTCAAGTGTAACGAAAGCAGCTGGTACCATATATTCCGGCAACTTCGTTTTTAGAAATGTACGCAGTTCGTTCACCGAAGGATGCGAATAATCTTGCCAAACCAGATAAGCTACCAATCTCCTATTATCTAATGAATCTTCTCGGGCAAGTACAACTGCCTCTTGTATTGCTGGATATTTGTTTAAGGCTGCTTCGATCTCGCCTAATTCAATACGGAATCCACGGATTTTCACCTGATCATCAAGACGTCCAAGAAATTCTATATTGCCATCAGGTAGATAACGGGCTAAATCTCCTGTTTTGTATAACCGTTCACCAGTATTTTTAGAGAAAGGATGGGGAATAAACCGCTCTGCAGTAAGATCAGCACGATTAAAATAGCCTCTAGCAAGACCCACACCACCAATATAGAGTTCGCCTGACACCCCTATCGGTACACATTGTAAATTGTGATCAAGCAGATATATCTCAATATTTGCTATGGGACATCCAATAGGTACCGTTTTACTTTTACTATTATTTAGGCAAGCCCAAGCAGTCACATCTACAGCCGCTTCCGTAGGACCATAAAGGTTATGTAACTCTGCTGGCAACAGTGCAAAGAAACGTTCCTGCAATTCGGCAGAGAGAGCCTCACCACTACAAATGACACGTTTCAACGATCGACAAGTAGAAAGATCGAGAGTTAAAAAGGCCTGAAGCATTGAAGGTACAAAATGAATATTTGTAATACCGGCACGCCCAATTATATCGATCAGATAGTCACCATTTCTATGTCCGCCAGGCCGAGCTATCACTAAGCTTGCACCCGTAATCAATGGCCAGAAAAATTCCCAAACCGACACATCAAAACTGAAAGGAGTTTTTTGTAAAACACGATCTTCATAGGTTAATTTGAATGCATCCTGCATCCAAAGCAGACGATTGCAGATCGCTCGGTGTGTATTCATTACCCCCTTGGGGTTACCAGTGGAACCAGAAGTATAGATTATATATGCAAGATTATCAGAATCTACGATCGACTCGGGATTTTCTGCGCTGTGCTGATCGATCTCATGCCAATCGGCATCAATACAGATTAACTGTTGCTGATCTGTTAACTCAACTGTCGAAGTATTGTTCAATGCCAGTTGCTTTATAATTATAGGGGGTTGCGCATCTGACAGCATAAATTGCTGTCGTTCAGGTGGGTAATCAGGGTCAATAGGTAAGTAAGCACCTCCAGCTTTAAGAATGCCGATCAATCCAACAATCATCTGCACAGATCTTTCTGCACAAATGGCAACTGGAGTATCTGCACGCACACCCAGGTTTCTCAGATAATGCGCCAAGCGGTTCGCTTTCTTATTTAGCTCTCGATAACTCAATGTTTCATTCTCATAGATCACTGCTATCGCATCAGGTGTTCGCTCTACTTGTGCTTCGAAAAGATGGTGTAAACAGGTATCTAAGTAATAGTTTTTCTCTGTATTGTTCCATTCTCTCAATAGCTTTCGCTCTTCATCAATAGTTAATAGCGGCTGTTGTGCGAGCTTAGTAGTTGGATCACTTATCACAGCTTTTAGCAGTCGATTATAGTGATCTGCCATTCGCTCAATTGTCTTCTGCTCGAAGAGATCAATGTTATATTGCAATGAAATACAGAGATTTTCACCTATTTCTGCAACTATAAATGAGAGATCAAATTGAGCAACCTGCTGTTGGAGTGGAATGGCTTCTAAACCAAACTCACCTTCCAATCGAACACCTGTTTCACCTATGGCAAGAGCTGCTAGATTTGGATCTGCAAATTGCGGCACCTTGTGCATAACAAACAACAATTGAAATAATGGTGTATGAGTCAAATCGCGCTCAGGTTGTAGACGTTCAACGAGTAATGTAAAAGGAAAATCTTGATGCTCGAATGCAGCTAAAACAATTTTCCGCACCTGTAGGAGTAGTTTTTCGAAGTTAGGACTCCCAGAGAAGTTTATACGCAATACAATGGGATTAACAAAATAACCTATTAGATCAGCAAATTCAGCTCGACTACGTCCAGATGTTAGCGAGCCCACTATTATTTCATTCTGTCCTGTATATCGGTAGAGCAGGCCCTGAAAAACTGCTAGTAAAGTCATATAGAGTGTAACATCACGCTCTTGACTAAAAACTCTCAGTTTTTGTGTTGTCTTTTCATCCAGTTTGAACCGTAGAGAAGCTCCTCGATACGTCTGCTCTTTCGGGCGCGGGTGATCAACAGGCAGATTGAGAATTGGTAATTCGCTTGATAATTGCTCGCGCCAATAAGACCACAGTCGTTCACCTTCTGGGCCAGTAAGCATATCTTCCTGCCAATTCAGATAATCGCTAAAGTTGAATTGCAGATTCGGTAATACAGCTATTTTGCCTCTCTTAGATATTGAATATATTGTCTGCAACTCGCGTAAAAGCACTGCTAGTGACCAGAAATCAGATATTATGTGATGGATAACTAGCAATAGTAGGTGCTCTTGTTGAGATCTGGTATAAAGGAAAAATCGTATTAACGGCCCTTTTTTTAGATCAAAAGCAGTATGTGCCTCACGCAGCAAACATTCATTAATTGCTGCTTCACTCCAATTTGTAATCTCCTCATGATGGAAAAAGAGTTCTCCTTTTTCATGCACACACTGAATCAATTTACCATTCTCTAGTGCGAAAGTCGTACGTAAAACTGAATGACGCTCAATCAGATGTTCAAGCGTACTAACAAATAGATTGATATCAAGCCTACTATTAATACGCACTGCATTAGCAATATTATAAGCTGGGCTTGTTGGATTCAGTTGATGCAAGAAGAATAATGCTCGTTGGCCACATGACAATGGTACTTTTTTTGGTTGCTCTTTGTATGGTTGTAATGGTACACAAGTAGCAGCAGAAAAGATTTTTGCAGCAAGTTGGGAAATTTGTGGGTTTTCCAAAAAACTTGTGATCGGCAGTGTAATACCATAGCTAACTTCAAGCCGATGAATCATTTCAATAGCAGCAAGAGAATCAACCCCATACACAGTAAGATGCTCGTTAATATCTATCTGTGTAGGATGACAACCAACTCTTGCAGATAATTCTGCACACAGCCATTGTTCTATTTCTGTAAGATTCTGAAAACGCGTTGAGAATAGAGCAACTCGTTGGTTAGAATTATCTCCTATGCGCCATTGAGTTACTATATCCAATTCGTCATGTAAAAATCGCTTTTTGCAAGCATAGCGCTGTACCTTACCGCTAGAGGTTTTTGGAATAGTACCAGGTTTTATTAAGCAGATCGCAAAAACCTGCAATTCATGCTCTTCCGCAATCGCTTGACGAATATCTGTGATGATCGATTCAGTTTCCAAAGATTCAGCACTCTGCAACTCTTGTACGCATACAAGATTCTCTTGCCCATTAACCTCTACTGTGAAAGCTGCACCACAACCCGATCTTAGGTGTGTGTTGCTGTGCTCAACAGTCAACTCAATATCTTGAGGATAGTGGTTGTGCCCACGAATAATAATAAGATCTTTGAGGCGGCCCGTAATATAAAGCTCGCCATTGTGTACAAACCCTAGATCACCAGTGCGCAAAAATGGGCCTTCATTTGTATCTACAAGGTATGCTTGGAAGGTTATTTTACTTTCCTGAGATTTTTGCCAGTACTGACTTGCAATACTTGTTCCTGCTACCCAAATCTCACCTACCCTGTCAGTAGTGACCTCCTTCATCTCTTGTGGCTCAACAATCACAATACGCTGATTCAAATGAGCCTCTCCACAACTTACTAACGTCACAGCATTACTCTCATCATCTGTAGTAACTATGAGATTTTGTTCAAGGGCCTCGCGTCGTATTTTGATAGTTACTGGACATCTCTTTTCCGAACTGCCAGCGACAAAGAGTGTCGCTTCAGCAAGGCCATAACAAGGATAGAAAGCATCCTGCCGGAAACCATAATCACTAAAGGTTCTGTTAAAAGCTTCAATAGTTTCATATCGAATTGGTTCAGAGCCATTGAAGGCAGTTGTCCAACAACTCAGATCAAGCTCACCACACTGTTCGGCTGAGATCTTGCGTACACATAGATCATATGCAAAATTTGGCCCACCACTAGTGGCAGCACGATAGCGCGAGATCGCTTTTAGCCAGCGCAATGGATTTTGCAAGAAAGCTAGCGGCGACATAAGCACACTAGACGCACCAATAAAGAGTGGTTGCACAACATTACCGATAAGCCCCATATCGTGATATAGTGGCAACCAACCTACGAATGTTGAACTTTCTGTATGCTGAAAAGCTTTCTGTATCATTTGCTGATTATGAATAAGATTCGCATGTGTAACTACCACTCCCTTTGGTGTAGATGTAGAGCCTGATGTGTACTGTAGAAACGCAGGCATATTTGTAGTTATTCTAGTATTACACCATTGAGAAAGAATATCTATTGCTATTGTGTCGGTTGTGATCCAATCCAGGTTCTTTAAATCATCAAATTCTGCTATTAATGGTGCAATTGTAGACGCTACTTCATTAGTAGTTAGTGCTATACGTGCACAGGCATCTTTTACAATTGCCTGTAGCCTTGGAAGAGTACGGTTATGTCTAGCAGGATAAGTTGGCACAGCAATAGCACCTGCATATAAGCAACCCATAAATGCTGCAATATATTCTAATCCAGGAGGATATATCAGCAACACTCTCTCACCCATTGCAGAACGCTGTTGTAGTGCAGCACCAATTATTCTTGCGCGTCTATCTAAGTCTGCATAAGTAAATTGCTCTTCTTCACGCTCACCATCAGCTAAGAATAGATAGACCAGTCGTTCAGCCTGATAGCTTGCACGCCAACGTAATACTTTGACAATGTTACTATGAGTTTCCATCATTAAAATAGAAAAGCAAATTATTCGCTTTGTATTGGTATAGTTTCAAGATTGCTATGAATACATAATTACTAGCAGTGATATTTAATTAAAACCTTAATATACGACTAGACTTTTTCAACGAATTGATGTGGTGTGTAAACGAATGGTTAATTATAAGCATAGATTGTTATATTAGTAAAAGCTCAAAACCATATGATTAAATATATATTTACTCGATATGGGTTGGAGAGAATGTTAGTAAACCATATTTGAGTAATTTAGTAATACTACGCTGTATTGCCGTTAATGCTACTGTTTGTCCCTGTGCAATATTTCCTATCAGCTTAGATAATTCAATATTCTTATTTTGCTTATAAGCAATAACTATTTCATTTAAGATCATTTTATCAATCTCAGTGAAAACCCTTTGAAAAGAGGCAAGATGTAATGGTTGTTCTAGAAGTTGATGGCCAAGATTAGTTATTTGC
The DNA here is from genome assembly GCA_040758525.1 of Acidobacteriota bacterium. Taxonomy (GTDB): domain Bacteria; phylum Acidobacteriota; class Blastocatellia; order Chloracidobacteriales; family JADJPF01; genus JBFLVQ01. The sequence goes on along the minus strand of JBFLVQ010000364.1, from coordinate 1,771 downwards.
AATCTTGTGTTATTATCAATTGCTCCAGTCGCGTAGTGGTGAAATATTTTCAAGTAATCATATGAACAGACTTGATAGTTAATATCGGAGCTTACTTTCTCTATACTACTTGATGCGCTCTCTTCTAATAATTCCATCCAGAGTGCCTCATATTGCGAAATAACACTGGCCCAAGTGTAATATTGTCGCGCACGTTGTCTTCCAGCTTCACCCAGCTTACGTCGCAGTTCAACATTATCACAGACTGCCATAATATAATCTTCCAACACTGCTAAATCTATGCAAACAGATTGAGAGAGTAACTGATGAGTTGTTATATTTCCTCTTATTGGTGCCGCCAAACTCAACTGCTTGTCATCAAATGGTCCCCAATGAGTTGGCACAAGAAAACCAGTCTTTCCATGCTCGATCGATTCTCTATAACCACTCCAATCAGAAGCAATAACTGGTAAACCGGCAGCCATTGCCTCGATAATAGTAAGACCAAAAGTCTCTTGAACATTATCACTTAAGGAAACGAAGACATCTGCAGCAGTATATAATGATGCTTTCTCCTCACGATTGATATTCGGCATCACTATTATTTTGTCTGCAATACCTAGACTGCTTGTCAATTCTCGGATCTGAGATGTTGTATCTAATAGTGTATCATTGCCTGCTAAGATTAGTCTGACTTTATTTCTCTTGTTAATTATTACTTGAGAAAAGAGCCATATTAGCGGAATTGGATCCATCTTGAATGAAGCTGAAAGGCGACCCAAATAAAGGAAGACTATTGCATCGTTGGAAATACCAAGCAGTTGTCTGGCTTCTTCTCTATTTTTGATCTGAAAGTAAGATTCATCTATTGCCAGTGGTATCACCGGCAACCGTCCTTTGAATGAGATTGGTATTTTTATTTCACGTATGAATGCTAGCGAGAGTTCAGCAAAAATATTTTGTAACGCTTTTTGTCCTGCTCGACTGGTGCATATAAGACAATCGTAACTGTTAAGGTCCCCTAATAACATCATCTGAACATGGTGAATACCTTCAAGATAACTTAGTGCATGTGTAATACCAACAACAGGCCAATCATTACGTCCAAAACATTTACGCAAGTAAGAGGCTTCATCAATAAGAGAAGTGCCAGTAAATATTATCATCCGCTCTAATCGTTGCAATTCAGTGAAATCATCAAGCCCAATAACTTGTGTTCTTTCTGTATTAGGATAGCTTTCGCGTAATTGTCGTCTCGCTTCATCAATACTGTCAAGCCATGGCCAAAGAAAATAGTAGCCGCTATAGCTACCATACTGGAGTAACGCCTTAACAAGATCGGTCTGCGCTACCGCCGATCCTGTTATTGAAACTTGTTTAGCATTACTGTTTTTTTCACGTTCGATTACAGGGGGAATCTCTTTGAAGATCAGGTGATTCATAAAGCAACCGATTTAGTAGTAAATTTATACAAATCAAGTCAAGCCGCTTTACGCTCTTTGTGCTCACCAGGATGATATGGGGGCGCCGAGTTAGCTTTGACCTCATCTAGTGTGAACCAAGCGATTTTGAACTTATGTTTAGCATAGAGTTGTGCTTGATCGAAGTAATGTTGTGATGCCGGATCAGCACTCTGACCGAATACTGATATCGATAGTGCCCTGATCTGAGGGCCAAATTCGACAATACTAACAAATGAGTTTCCGGTAATTCCGTAGCGTCGTTTTTGTCCTCTTTCTGGACGCGCATAGAAATCAAAGAGCATGCCAATTCTACCTCCAGCAATGGGTAG
>JBFLVQ010000363.1:0-9539 GCA_040758525.1 Acidobacteriota bacterium | reverse complement strand
TTGTGTTGATGGTAGGAATTGTTATTGACGATGCCATTGTTATATTAGAGAACGTCTTCCGTTTTGTTGAAGAGAAGAAGATGCGGCCTTTCGAGGCGGCACGTGAAGCTACTGCCGAGATTGGTTTGGCGGTAATGGCAACGACTTTTAGTCTGGTCGTGATCTTTGTGCCAGTCTCTTTTATGTCAAGTATTTCAGGCCGTTTTCTCTACCAATTTGGTATTACTGCAGCAGTGGCAGTACTGGTCAGTCTGCTGGTCTCTTTTACACTTACACCTATGATGAGCGCGCGACTATTGCGTGCTGAGGATGCCGACAGTGCCAGTGGGCATGCACCTGCCAAATCGCGACGCGGTTTCTATGCTTGGCTGGATCGTTGTTATGCTGGTGTACTTGCATTTGCCATGCATCATCGCATTCTCGTTGCTACCCTAGGAATTGCTGTGATTGCTTCTTCGATCCCGCTTTATGCACTAATTAAACAGGAGTATATACCTACTGATGTAGATGAAGCAGAGTTTGATATAAATATTAACGCACCAGAAGGCACCAGCTTGGCTGGTATGGATGAAGCATTACAGGCTGTCGAGAAAGAGTTACGCGAGGTATCAGGGATACAATTAGTGCTGGCTAGCGCCGGAGGTGGTTTCTTAGGTGGAGTAAATCAAGCAGATATGTATGTGAGGATCGCGCCCCATGAGGAACGTATATTCTCACTAGCGCGCCTCTGGCGGGGTTTAATTAAAGGTGATCCAGGCGCAGCCTGGCGTGGCAATTACTCACAACGGGACCTAATGCAGCAGCTACGTGGTCGTCTGCGCAAATTCCGTGACTTGCGTATCTCGCTACGTAATGCACGATCCTTCAATTTTGGTGGTGGCCCATCGGACATAGATTTTGTATTTCGCGGACCAGATCTAGAAACATTAGTTGTTTATGCCAATAGACTGCGTGAGAAGACCCAGGAGTTGGGTGGCATTGTTGATGCAGATGTCTCTTTGAGGCTTAACAAACCGGAACTACGCGTCGAGATCGATCGTACCCGCGCTGCCGACCTGGGTGTTGATACCCGTGATATCGCCACGGCACTACGCTTAATGGTAGGCGGTGATCCCAGAGTTTCGCGCTTTCGTGATCCTAGTGTTAATGACGACTACGATATACAACTACGCCTTGAGGAGCGTTACCGCAGCAATTCCCAGTCGATTGCCCAGCTTTATGTGCCTAGCCGTGATGGTGGGTTAGTGCGGCTCGATAATATTGTACGTTTTACCGAGACCAATAGTGCCTCACGTATAGATCGACTAGATAGGCAGCGTCAGGTAAGTCTGCGTGCTAGTGTTGCGCCTGGTTATGCGCTCGCCGATCGCTTAGCGGTGCTACGCCAAGCAGCAGCAGAAATGAATCTGCCGCCAGAATATACTACTGCTGTTTCTGGGCGTGGTCGTGAGCTAGAACGCACTTTTAATGAGTTCTTATGGGCCTTCCTGCTCTCAATCATTTTTATGTATATGATTCTGGCTTCACAATTTGAGAGCCTGGTACATCCTTTTACTATACTGCTTTCGCTACCGCTCTCAATACCATTCGCATTGCTTTCCCTATATCTTACCGATAATACACTCAATCTATATTCAGCACTGGGTGTACTAGTGCTTTTTGGAGTCGTGAAGAAGAACTCAATCCTACAGATTGACCATATGAACAATCTGCGCTCTAGTGGCCAGGCACGATTCGATGCCATTATGCATGCCAATCGTGATCGCTTACGCCCAATCCTGATGACCACGCTGGCACTGGTAGCAGGAATGTTGCCGCTTGCTTTGGGGACAGGCCCAGGCGCAGAGGAACGACGCGCTATTGCTGTAGTGGTGATTGGAGGACAGACGCTCTCGCTTTTCCTTACACTTATCGTTACACCGGTAGCCTACTCACTACTTGATGATCTAGCTACTTTGACGGTATGGCGTAGGATTGTTAATCCTATTAATACATTTTGGCGTGGCTTGCGTGGCCAACCTAATGCTGCAGTAAGGCGCGATAATTCAGCTACCAGTAACGAAGTAAGGGCAGAGAAGATAAGCGGCGACTGATTAGTTAAATTTTCGACAATTCTATGATCGCCTGATCGCGAAGCTTAATCCGTAAGTATCCACTACTGGCCAATGGTAGCAGATAGGAGCCCTTTCCTTCGCTAATAGCGCTCTTGTCAAGATCAAGAAAATTTAGCAAGTTAGGCGGCAAGTTATTAAGAATACAGACAAAGTCTGGCACCGGGTGATTTCCATAGAGAGTAAAAGCCTGTTCCGGTAGCGTGAGTGGGAGAGGTATGGATTCGATAATCTGCTCTATATGGCTACTCATCATTGTAAATAAAGGAATTTTTAGTTGATGATTATGGATCGCGCCAGAAGTCTATAATAAAAAACTCAACTTGCCTACTACTTTTAGTTTTAACGGTACCCTTGTGCCTGTAGTGTGAAGAGTTCTGCATAGAGACCAGCTTGTGCAACTAGCTCTTCATGGCTGCCCTCTTCTGTAACCTGACCATTGTTAAGCACAATAATTCGATCCGCCATACGTACAGTAGAGAAGCGATGTGAAATGATTATTGCCATACGTCCAGCAACCAGTTGGGCAAAGCGTATAAAGACCTCATATTCAGCACGTGCGTCAAGCGCTGCAGTTGGCTCATCAAGAATAAGCGCCTGAGCATCACGTAAGTAAGCACGCGCTAGTGCAACCTTCTGCCATTCCCCACCGGAAAGCTCTACTCCATTCTCAAAGCGGCGTCCTAGCATCTGTCGATAACCGGCGGGAAAGCGCGCTAGCAGCGTATTGGCAAGTGACTTTTCGGCGGCGCCAAGGATCGGTGTAGGCACCACTTCTGTCTCTGTCTGATCTAAGTAGGGTTGCATCTTTTCGATCTCACCCACTCCTATGTTCTCATCAAAACGTAGATCATAGCGGACGAAATCCTGAAAGATCACTCCTATTGCGCGCCGTAGCGAGGCTACATCATAATCGCGCAGATCTACTCCATCTAATAATATTCGCCCTTCAGTAGGATCATAGAGTCTAGCTAACAGTTTAGTAAGAGTAGTCTTTCCTGCGCCATTCTCTCCAACTAAGGCAATCCGTTCACCAGGTCGTAAGCGAAAGTTGACATGTCGTATTGCCCAACGATCACTACCAGGATAACGGAAGCCGACATTCTCGAAAATAAAGCCTTGCTGGATCGGTTCTGGCACAGGTAACGCGCCTGGCTGTGTCTTAATCGAAGGTTTCATTTCAAAGAAATCAAAGAGATCTTTAAGGTATAGGCACTGTTGATAGATATCGCTGGCAATGAAGAGTACACGCTGAATAAGATCACGACTGCGTGCAAATGAGGCAGCAAGAAAAGTGAGTGCGCCCAGCGAGATTATGCCACTTACCGCGCGCTGCAGGATAATCACATAGGCACTGTAGTAGCCTAATGTGCCAAATAATGAGAGAGCAGCAGCAACTAGACTCTTACGTACTGCCAACCGCTTGTTCTCTTGATAGAATTTCGTGGAAAGCTCACGGTAGCGGCTGATCAACCAGCCTGCCAGGCCAAACATCTGTACCTCTTTAGCAGCTAGATTGCTGGCGCCTAGATACCGTAGATAATCTAGTTGGCGACGCTGTGGGGTCCAGCTATAGAGTAGGGAATACTCTAGCGCAGCAAAATGGGTTTCACCAAGAAAGCTAGGTAGTACAGCAATGGCAAGTAGTAGCAGTAGCCAAGGACTGTAAAGTAGTAGGGCAATACTTAGGGATATTAGTGTGACAATATCCTGACCAGCACTCAATAGTTGTGCCAGCAGTCCTATTCGATTGGTACTTTGACGGCGTGCTCGCTCCAATTGATCATAGAAAACGGCATCTTCGAAATGATATAGATCGAGCGTAGCAGCATGCTCCATTAACCGTATACTGGTATAGTTGGAGAAGAGATCGCCAAGTAGACTCTCTACCAACGCAGAGAGTCTGGCGAGACCTTCACCAATGATCACAATGGCGACTTCGAGTGCTACTAGTCTCCACAATTGTGTGAGATAAGCTTCACTACCACGCGCTGCTACTACGGTATCAATGATAAATTTTCCTACCCAGAGCGTAGCTACGGGAATAAAGGCACGTGCCAACCGCAACGCAATCATAGACATTGTATAGAATCGATGGGTTTGCCAAACCAGTTTAATAAGAGGCGGAATATAACGTAATGCGGTGAGTCGTGCACGCCAGTTGGGCGCTTCCTCAGGGTTAGACTTGCGGTTAGGCATAAAGGCTATAGATCGAGACATTGCTAATTATTTTATCTCCAATTCCATCTTAGTAAGTTCTGTTGGTGAGAGAGTGATGCGTTTCACTAGATATTTTGCATAGAAATAGGTCTCTCGCATTAGGAAATGGAACTGGCTGTGCAAGCCCTGATAACGGCTTGTCGAGGTTGGCGATGGGCGCACATACATTCCTAAATCGTGTGCAATCAGAATAGATCGTTTCATATGTAGTGGATCGCTGACAATGAGAAAGGTAGCAAGATTGCGATGTGTTGCCACCTCTTTGGCATAGTAGAGGTTTTGGAAAGTTGTATGTGATTTATCTTCGATAAGAATATCTTGGGGATGCACGCCGTATTTGAGCGCGTACTGGCGTGCTGCCACCGATTCTGCATCTTCATTAGCTTCGCCTTGTCCACCAGTGAAGATGATCATTTTAATCGTGTGGGAGTGGTAGAGCTTGATCGCATGATTGATACGCTCTTGAAAGACAGGTGAAGGCTTGTTCTGCCAGACCGCTGCTCCCATGACAATAGCCGCATCAGCAGATGTAGTTGTCTCCTCTTTATAAAAATAGATGCTTGCGGCTAGATAGATTGCTATCAATAAGACAGCACAGATGATCACTACGGTAGCAAGGAGAATACGCCAGAGAGATTTTCTTGCCGGTGTACGAGACCGCACAGCAGCGATTGGTTGATGAATAGATCGTGAGCGTGATCGTCGGCTAGATTTCATGCTACCCAGCGTTGCTTACTCCTTCGCTGGAAGTTTAGCAGACTTCACTGGCTCTACGCCTATGCTTTTTTGCCAGATCTTTCCCTGTTCTACCCTTTGACATTACACCAAAGTTGCGCACACAACACGCGAAGCAAGTGCCATAAATAATAATAGTATTGCTAAGAGAGTATGTTTAACAGTAGATATGTTCATATCTCCTACCTCAATGAATCTGAATCGATCTTCTAGAGATAGTAGTCTATTTGCCAGAGCTATATTAGTGATTAGGGAATTCCCTAAAAATAGAAACCCTGACTAGTGAGCAATTTTTGATGATGCTTAGGATAATGCGCTAGAGCTGTCCAGAAGATTGATCCAGTCTCTCCAATAGTGATTGGTATGCGGGATCTTGATAGCGCGCCAATGAGAATGCGGACGCATAATCAGGTAATTGATTGCCTGTGATATGTGCGGCTAGCAGTTCGCCTGCTGCTTGCGCAGCCATAATGCCAAAGCCGGAGAGAGCGCCAATAACAAAAGCACCAGCGACTGGTAATGGACCGATCAAAGGTCTATTCTCACGAGTTTTACAGTAGTACCCACCATCAACATAAGCCTGCTCGCCTTGACCAAAATAGGCAGATAGGTTCGGTATCATCCCTGCAAGACCACGTAGTAATATTTCTGCATAATATGGATCAAACTTCGGCGGCCACACTAACTCCTGAATCTTTGTCTGATAGGTCCAGATGATAAGTAGTGTGAGATCGCCAGTTGTCCCACGTGGACGGAAATGGACACCAGCAGGAAACTCTTCTAACAACCAACGTGTCTGTGCGCTAGCTGCTAAGCGAGCGCGCTCGGCCTCAGTCCAGGAAAGAGTCACTGGGTCATCCCAAATCATTAGAGGAACATTTGCCGGGGTAATGCCTAAATGATCTTTGAAAGCAATCTTGCCATGTAGTTCGTTGAATACAGGAATATCTAAGCCAAGTAATGCCCCCACAGGTTTGAGATAAGGACCAGCAGCAATGACAAATGCACCTACAGGCAATTTTGTCCCACTGCCTAGATGAATCGTATCCACACGATTGTTAATAAGCTGCACTCTCTCAATACGATCTTGCCATATCTCTGCACCCTGCGCCTGCGCCTGTTCTAGTAGCCAATGGCCCAATCGATTTGTATCAAACCAGCCTGCCCGACGTATATGTAGGCCAGCAATCACCTTTTCTGTTACAAATGGGAAGAGCTGCTTTAGCTGAGCCTGATCCAATAACAGATCAGCACCATTGGGAATATTTTCAAAACCGTCTGTAGGCGAAGGTTGATAGGCAATAGCGCCAGGATGCCGACGTAATGGTCCGGCGCCTAGTGCGGAAATTTCACTAGCGGTTCGTTCCCAACTTGCTATCTGAGCAGGATTGCTAGTAAGAAAGAGATAACCACGACGGTTCAATTGAAAAAAGTTGTCATTTTGTTGTGCCAATTCTTCCAGCAGATCTATGCTGCGGTTTATAAAACGGACCATTGTATCGTCTGGGCCAGGCCACCAGTTACGATAAGCCTGTGTTCCTTTATTACTCGTTAATGTCAGAGGAGTACGCTCATCGATGAGCAGAACATTTTTTATCCCTTGCCGCACTGTTAAATGGTAAGCTGCTGTAATACCGGCCATACCGGCTCCGCAAATAACTACATCCCATTTTTTCGTTGTCATATTGGTGCATTAGTCCTGTGTAGAGTAGGCACTATCATTGGTATAAAACACTAGCCTGAGATCACATAGAAAAGCAAGCACTACTAGCCACTCCTCTCTTTATTGCCAAACTAAAAAGTTTTAATCGATCTTTGCATTGACAATACCAATCTCTTCTGATATTTTTTAGTCGAACTATTAATTCTTTAATAGTTAGTAGAGGAGGTTAAAGAGATTGGCGAGGAAGAAGACACCGACACTAACAGATAGTGAACTACGTTTGATGGAGATTCTTTGGGAGAAGGGTACTGCGACAGTGGGAGAGATAGTAGAAGCGCTACCAAAGCGATCATCAGTAGCATACAGCACAGTGCTTACTACTATGCGCATACTGGAGCAGAAGGGATATGTCGAGCATAGCAAAGAAGGGCGTGCCTTTGTTTACCGTCCGCTTATTAATCGTGTAGAAGCACGACGCAACATCTTGAAATACATCTTAAGCCGTTTCTTCGACAATTCACCGGAACTGCTAGTAGTCAATATCCTCAAGCAGGAAAAGATCGATGAAGAAGAATTATCTAGGCTGAAAAAGATGGTTAAGGAGAGTGAGTAGAGTGCTATGTGGGAATCGATTGATACAGTTGTACGAGTGTGGCTGGAGGCGATCTCAAATGGCATCTGGCAAGGATTAGCAATAGTCGCATTAACATACATCTCCTTGCGGCTAACCGGTAAGAGTGGCGCTTCAACACGTTTTGCGATCTGTCTCTTAGCACTGCTAACAATCTCTCTGTTGCCATTGTTATTGGCAATCTTGACCTGGTCACAGGCAGAGAGTATTAAACCATTGCCGGTGATTTTGCCGGCTATTAAAACTGTGTTGCCTGAAGAGAAAAGTTCGATTAGTTCAGCGACCACTCCACCAATACTACCAGTGCAGAAAGAAGGGGATAGTGCTGTTCTAATGGAGCAGCAGCAAGTCGCAACAACTAGAGTAATGAGAATAGAGATTGAGGGTGGCCGTTGGTTACGATTGCTTGTAGCAATATGGTTAGCAATAGCGCTCCTTTTTATCTTACGTCTAGGTCATGCTTATTGGTTGACAGCGAAACTGAAGCACAATGCATCTCCTCTCAATGAGCAGTACCAACAACATATTGAGAGTATTGCACGTCAATACGGTATTGATCGTAAAGTAACATACAAGGCTTCGCAGGAGATAAAAATGCCTATGATGATCGGCTTGAGTAATGTAGCGATCCTTTTTCCTGCTACATTACTCGAACAGTTAACACTGGCCGAGTTTGAGCAGATTGCTTTGCATGAATTAGCTCATGTACGTCGCTGTGATGATTGGACAAATTTACTACAGCGATTTATCGAAGCAATCCTCTTCTTTCATCCTGCCATTTGGTGGCTTGTACGTCGTTTAGATCTAGAACGTGAGATTGCTTGTGATGAATGGGTAGTTACCCTTACTGGTGAATGTCGCTCTTATGCTACTTGCCTGTTGAGATTGGTTGAGCTTACTGCTACGAGCCAGGCGCCCATACTAGCGGCAGGAGCAACGCGTAGCAAGAGGCAGATTACTACTAGAATCGAAACGATTCTAAATCGGCCTGGCCAGGTGCGGCTTTCTAAACTAACACTGGCAATTGCAATGACTATAATGATCATGGCAATTGTGCAGTTTACTCAGGCTGCTAAATTGATTCACTTTATCGAGCCTAGATTGCAGACTGTTACCGCATCTGTGAGAGAGAAGATCGGCACAGTATCAAACATATCCGCCTATGTACCAGTTAGAGAGGATAAGATTGAGAGTACAAACCCGGCTGTTGTGGCAACCAGAGAAAGGTCGATTACGACCGCTGAGCGGGTGGCGCTGGCCATTGAATATGAAGCCCCCGATACCACGAAAGATCAATCGGAACAATTGATAAGTGCTACACAGACAACCGCAAAAGAGGAGAGAGAAAAACCTGCATACACCTCAAATAGATTTAGCAGCGAAACACTAATCCAAATGTTAGCTGTCGCTGCTGATATGTCTAGCGACACAGAAAAGGGTTCATTTCTAATAAAAGCTGTAGAATTCTGTCTTGATGATACAACTGTACTGGCAGCTTTCTCTCAGGCGGCGAATACAATAAGTTCAGATAGCGAAAAAGGGCGTGTGCTGACAGCCTTACTTGCACACAGTACAAACAATCGTAACGCATTGAGTCAAACACTAAACGTTGCCAGAGGCATTGCTAGCGATAGCGTAAAAGGCACAGTACTAGCACATGCTGCCGGCCTGTGTCGCGATGATGCAATGCTCACATTATTTCTGAAATCAGCCGCAACAATAACTTCTGATACAGAGTTAGCCCGAGTACTACTGGCATTATTGAATAGAGAAGGGTTAAGTAAAGAGAACTTAAGACAGATCGAGATATTGGCAAACGAAAAGATTTCCAGCACATCGGCGCAGCAGCGTGTGCTTGCGCAAATAGAAGTATATTCCAATAGGAGGACTGAGTAATGTCAACCAATAGAGAAAACCATATCCTACACATTAGTGGGAAGAGAATCTTTTCTGTCCTGGCAGTGCTTATGCTAGCAGGCGAACTGGCAGTTTCTATACTTGCCGCCCCCCCAGCAGTATCTGCGTTCACACAAAATAAGCGTAGTGTTCATATTAGTGATAGGCATGGCATACAGGAGAGCCGTTATTTCTGGTCTGATGGGTCAGATAGCTTAGAGATCAGGATGAAAGGAAGAAATACCATCGAATTTACTGATGATGACGCAGATATTAAGAGTAT
>JBFLVQ010000362.1:0-9543 GCA_040758525.1 Acidobacteriota bacterium | reverse complement strand
ATTTTGGCTATTAAACGTACAGCTAGTAGAGAATGTCCGCCTAATGAGAAGAAATTGTCTCTAATTCCAATCGGACGAATATTCAATATTTCTTCCCATATATGAACAAGTTGTAACTCCCAGGCATCGCGAGGATAGACTAATAATCCCGCTGTCGATCTCATCTGACTAGGCGTAGGCAATTTATTACGATCTAGCTTGCCATTAGGTGTGAGTGGTAAGGATGCCAATTCTACAAAGGTTGAAGGAATCATATATTCAGGTAATCTCTCTTTAAGAAAGCTATGTAAATCTGAGACTACCAATGCGTCTTTACTATTAGCTACTAGATAAGCTACTAACTGCTTATCGCCATTACTATCTGATCTCACTACTACTACATTCTCAGTTATACCGGGATACTGTGCCATCACGGTTTCGATCTCACCTAACTCTATACGTAAACCTCTGATCTTAACTTGATCATCGATACGTCCTAAGAAGTCGATATTTCCATCTACGCGATATCGAGCTAGATCTCCAGTCTTGTATAGACGTGCTCCAACCTCTTCACTGAATGGATTAGGAATAAACTTCTCTGCAGTTAACTCAGGTCGATTCAGATAGCCACGTGCTAGCCCTACCCCACCAATGTGTAGCTCTCCGGCTACTCCTATTGGTACTGGTTGTAGTTGCTGGTCTAGCAAATAGATCTGTGTGTTGGCAATAGGGCGACCAATTGGTACACTGTATCGCCCGTTCTCAACATTACAGTTCCAGTAAGTTACATCTATAGCAGCTTCTGTTGGTCCATATAGATTAACCAGTGGTACCTTTATATGTGTGTAAAACTCTGTTTGCAATCCTATTGGTAAAGTCTCACCACTGCAGATGACTCGCTTCAGACTATTACATTCATGAAGATTTTGTGTTGTTAGGAAAACCTGTAACATCGATGGAACAAAGTGTAGTGTAGTAATACGTTGTTGTGAGATCAGTTGAGATAAATAATCACTGTCTTGATGACCGCCTGGTCTGGCAACAACCAAACGAGCGCCAACCATTAGTGGCCATAAGAACTCCCATACGGAAACATCAAAAGTATAGGGTGTCTTCTGTAAAACGACATCTGTTTCTAACAACTGATAGGCATCTTGCATCCAAAGCAAGCGATTGCGTATACCTTGGTGAGTATTAAGAGCACATTTGGGAGTTCCAGTAGAACCAGAAGTATAAATAGCATAAGCAAGATGCTCTGCTTTGAGTGTTATTATTGGATTAGTGTTATCGTAGCAAGCTACCTTCGACCATTCCGTATCCAAACATATGATATTAATACTATGTTGAGGTAGTTGCTCAAAAAATCGATGTTGTATTAAAAGCACTGATATATCTGCATCAGTAAGCATGAAGGCAATACGTTGTGCAGGATAGATAGGATCAAGTGGTAGGTATGCTCCACCGGCTTTAAGAATACCTAGTATTGCTACTACCATCTCAATAGAACGCTCCATACAGAGGCCTACCAGTTGATCTGGCTTTATCCCCATTGTGCGTAAATAATGTGCAAGCTGATTGGCTCTATTGTTTAACTCTCGATAGCTCAGCATCTGATCTTCAAACACTACTGCTACTGATTCAGGACTACGCTCTACCTGCTCCTCAAACAGCTCGTGTATACATCTGTCTGTTCGATACTGCACATCTGTGTCGTTCCATTGATAGAGTAGTTGATGTCGTTCTGCTTCACTCAGTAATGCTAGCGATGAGATAGACTGTTGAGGATTTGAGACAATCGATTGCAACAGATTCTCATAATGACCAATCATTCTCTCAATCGTGCTGGCATTAAACAGGTCTGTGTTGTACTCCAGTGCACCATAGAGCCCTATTTCTGTCTCTACCATTGAGAGAGTCAAATCGAACTTAGCAGTCTGGCTATCAAACTCTACCGGAGCTAAGCTGAGGTTGGTTAGCTCTATCTTAGAGACTGGAGCATTCTGCAGTATCATCATCACTTGAAACAATGGGCTATGGCTCATATCACGAGCTGGCTGTAGCTCCTCTACCAGCTTCTCGAACGATATATCCTGATGTGCATATGCTGCTAGACAACTCTCTCTTACTCTCTCTAACAACTCAACAAAACTCTCATCAGCTTTAACATCAGTTCGCAATACTAGTGTATTGACAAAAAATCCAATCAATCCTTCAATCTCTGCTCGATTGCGATTGGCGATTGGTGTACCTACACTGATGCTCTCCTGGTTGCTGTAGCGATAAAGCAGGGCTTGGTATCCTGCCAGCAATGTCATAAATAGTGTCACTTCTTGCCCACGGCTCAATACCTGCAATGCTTCGGTCAGCTCTTTAGATAACATCAGTGCTTTACAAGACCCTCGATAAGTCTCTATTGCTGGCCTAAGATAATCGGTTGGCAACGGCAATACGGTTGGCTGGTTACCCAACTGCTCTTTCCAGTAACTGAGTTGCTTGTCTAATACCTCTCCTTGTAACCATTCTTGTTGCCAGTGTGCAAAATCTGCATATTGTATTGGCAACTCTGGTAATGGTGAAGATTGGCCATTGTTGTATACTTCATAGAGTACCGTTAACTCTCTTACCAAGATAGCCATTGACCAACCATCTGATACAATATGATGCATTATGAATAACACTATATGTTCTTGCTGAACTAACTTTATCACTAATGCTCTTACCAATGGCCCTTGTGCTAGATCAAATGGACACTTGACTTCTTCATTAACTAATTGATGTGCTGCTTTTTCTCGCTCACTTTCTGCCATATCACTGAGATCTATTACAGGGACAACTATTGCTGATAATTCACTAATCAGTTGTACAGGTTGTCCATCTTCCATACCAAACCGTGTGCGAAACACTTCGTGTCGTCTCACTATTTCGTTAATACTTTTTTGTAAGGCCAAAATATTCAATATCCCTTTTACTCGCATCACTTTTGGTAAATTGTAGAAGTAACTGCCTGGCTCTAATTGATCTAAGAACCATATACGTTGTTGTGCAAATGACAGCGATAACCCTCTGTCTCTAGGCACTCGTGTTATTGCTGTCATTACCAACCCCTGTTCTGCTTTCTGAGCTGCTACAATCTTCTCAGCCAATCCTGCTACTGTTGGTGCGTCAAACAGATTCCGTAATGTTATCTCTACTCCAAATGCCTCCCTTACTCGCGATATCATTTGTGTCGCTATCAATGAATGTCCACCGATATTAAAAAAATTATCTTCTCGTCCTATACTCTTTATTCCTATTACTTCACTCCATATTCCTGCCACTATCTCTTCATATGGTGTTTGTGCCTTTGCTATCTCCTCTTCTTCTTCGCTTAGTTGTTCTAATTCTAATAATGCCTCCCTATCTATCTTCCCATTGCGTGTCAATGGCATACATTCCAGTATTACAAATCTTGCTGGTATCATATATTCTGGTAATCGCTCTCTCAGATACTCACGCAAACTAGTACAGTTATGATTTGCTACTAGATAGGCCACTAAGCGTAACTCTTCGGTAGTACCCTGATGCACCATTACTACTGCCTGTCTCACTTCAGGGTGCTCCTGTAACACTGTCTCTATCTCACCTAACTCTATACGAAACCCTCTTAACTTCACTTGATGATCTATACGTCCTAAGAATTCAACGTTGCCATCTAACAAGTAGCGAGCTAGGTCGCCTGTACGATAGAGTCTTGCTCCTAGTTCACAGCTAAATATGTTAGGTATAAATCTCTCGGCTGTTAAATCTGGCCTGTTTAAATATCCTTGTGCTAACCCTTCTCCTCCTATATGTAATTCTCCTATCACTCCTAAGGGAACTAATTGCATCTGCTGATCCACTATATATAACTGTGTATTGGTGACTGCTTGTCCGATCACGGCAACCTCTTTTCCCATCTCTATCCGACATACGGCTGCATCTACTGTGCTTTCTGTTGGTCCATACATGTTATAGAAGGCTATCTTCTTATTCTCAGCCAATTGTTGCCAAAGGATCTTGTCAATTGCCTCTCCACCTACTAGCACTTTGCTCAACCTTAATCCTTCTTCTTGCAATAGTCCTGACTCCAATAGCAGTTTTAACTGTGAAGGTGTACAATCAAACACTTCCAATTGATGTTGTCGGATATAATCAAGTAACTGTGATCCATCTCTGCGTACTTCTTCAGGAATGATGTAGAGACTATGTCCATTAACTAACTGCACTAACTGCTTTACTGAAGCATCAAAGGCTAGTGGCGCATTTACACTTATTCGAATTCCTCCTGCCCTTTTTCCATATACTGCCTGCTCTAGCACCTTAACTAAATTCAACACACTGTAGTGTGCAATCATTACCCCTTTGGGTCTACCTGTTGATCCAGATGTATAGATCACATAGGCTAACTCCTGTTCATTAACGAGATAATTAGCATCTATATCTGAACAGCGTGCAATCTTATCCCACTCGCTGTCTAGACATAACAGATGCATCTGCGACTCACTCAAATGCTTGTATAAATGTTGCTGGGTCAAGACCAAATCGACTCCAGCATCATTCAGCATATGATAAAGTCGCTTCTTAGGTTGACCTGTATCAAACGGTATATAACTAGCTCCTGCTTTGAGAGTTCCTAGTAATGCCACGATCATATCGATACCACGTTCCATACAGATCGCTACCAGTGCCCCTATTCCAATACCAAATTCGTGCAGATAATGAGCCAACTGATTGGCTCTTATATTCAACTCTCGATAGCTTAATGCTTCATCTTTAAACACTACTGCTAATGATTCAGGTGTATATGTTGCTTGTAAGGTAAATAACTGATGCCACAATGGTGTCTTGTAATAATGAGTGTGAGTTTGATTCCAACTTAGCAGTTGCTCTCGCTCACTTTTAGCAAGGATATCCAAACAACTAACGAGAGACCCAGGGTGAGCAATTGCATTGCGTATAAGTGTTTGATACTCACCTGAGAGAAGCTCTATTACAGAAACCGAATAGTAGCTAGGATCATAATGAAACTCTAATCTCAATTCATCATCAACACTTACTGCTGATAACTTCAACTTGAAGCGCTCTGTACAACAATACTGCCAACGGATAGAAAATTGTACTCCCCCTCCATACAGTTTTCTCAACCATTCTTCATATTCAAATGCTATGAGGGAATAGGGCTTATCTATATTGTCGCTATTAAGCGCCAAACAATCTTCCCAACAAAAGTACTCTTGCCATTCAAGGGTGTCTCTTAGAGATTTATCAATTTCATGCAAAACCTCTACAAATAGAAGATTATCTTCAAAATGATATCCTAGTAGCGGCCATCTTACATATAGACCCAAAGCCTGTTGCATTTCTTGATACTCTCTACCATGACAGAGAATCGCAGTAGTTATTTGTGACTGTTTAGTTAGTCGCCAGAGCAGAATTTGCCAACAAGTCAGTAAAAAAGCCATAACAGAAACGTTTTCTGTACAAACTATTTTAGCTATTTTTGTCGAAAGCTCAGGATCAACGGAAAAGGTCAAACAGTCCGGTCTAAATAATGAAGCGTCAAGATGTTTCTCTTCAAGAGGCAATATTAGATCTGGTATCAAAAGAGAGCTCTGCTTACGCCAATACTCTTTTCCATCCATTTCATCCTGACCATTAAGCAACTGATTTTGCCACTCAGAGAATTGAACATATTGTACTGGCTCATCAGTCAACTCCTCATCTTGTAAACAAGCCTGATAACAACAACAGATCTCATTAACCAGATTCTTGAGTGTCCAACTGTCACCACACAACGAAGCCATGTTTACCAGCAGAATATTGTGTCTCTCTGCTATTATTAACAGACAAAATCGTACTAATGGCGCATGTTGGAAATCGAACTCTAGCTCGCCTTGCTCACAAATCTGTTTTTCTATCTCATGCTGCTGTGCTATCTCTGGATATTCTGTTAAATCTATCTGTTGATAAGAGAGTGTTACTTTTTCATCTATTACTTGTATGGGGACATCCATTCCGGGCAAGCAGCCAAAACTCGTCCTTAGTATTTCATGTCGTAAAATTACTCGACGCAATGCTTCGACCAGCACAGCCTGATCCAACTCTCCAACTATATCTATTGCACACTGTGCACGATAAGCCGTGTTATTACTTTGTAGTAACCATATACGTTTCTGTTGTGGTGAAAGCCAATATCCTTCTACAATCTCATTTGGCATAGATTTCGTTCCTCAATGGGATTTGACAGTTTGAGGGACAGTATTGATAAATTTTTTGAGATTAGACTCTTTGAGCTTCTTCTTTTTCTTAAGCTCTGCTTCTTTTTCTTCTTGTGCAAGTATTTCCAAAGCATTCAACCGTGTTTCAGGTTGAGCAACTATATTACTAAGTAGTATCTCAAAATGTCTCTGCAGGCGTATGATCGTAGCTTCGTCAAATAGATCTGTACTATAAGTCCAAAGCATGCGTATTCCATCTTTTCCTTCTGTTGCCCATAAAGTTAAATCAAACCTTACCGCTTCAAAATTAATCCCCATCACATCCAGTGTCAGGTTGGGTAGCTCTGCGGTTTCCATAGGAGCATTCTGAAGACCAAATGTCACTTGGAACAGCGGTGTATGGCTAGCTTTTCTATCTGGCCTCAATTCTTCTACTATTTTTTCGAATGGTAGATCTTGATGAGCAAATGCATCTAAAGATCCTTTACGCACTCTACTTAAAAGCTCCCGAAAAGTTGGATTGCCAGACAGATCTGTACGTATCACTAGCATGTTAATGAAAAAGCCGATCAGACCTTCTATTTCATGATGGTTACGGCCAGCATTGGGAACTCCAAGAATAATGTCATCTTGTCCGGTATAGCGATACAACAAGGTCTTAAAAGCTGCTAGCAGTACAATGAATAGAGTGGCATTTTCCTGACGGCTCAAAGCAACGAGTTCTTTGGAGAGAGTATTAGGAATTAAAAATGTCTTATAAGCACCACGAAAACTAGGTTTTTGAGGATATGGTCGGTCTGTAGGTAATGCTAACACAGGGAGATTGCCTGCTAACTGTTGTCGCCAATATACCAATTGTTGTTCCAGCACTTCACCTTGCATCCATTGTCGCTGCCATACCGCAAAATCCGCATACTGGATCGGTAGTTCTGGCAATGGTGATGCTTGCCCGCTGCTATATGCTTCATATAACACAGCCATCTCTTTTACCAACACACTCTGCGACCATCCATCTGATACGATATGATGTATCGTTATCAACAACATATGTTCTTGATCTGATATCCTTAATAGCTTTACTCTCATCAATGGTCCCTGTCCCAGATCAAATGGCAAAGCAGCTTCTTCACTGGCTAGCGCTGCTACAATTGCTTCTTGTTGCTCCTCTGCCATCTCGCTTAAATCTATCACCGACAACTTCACTGGTTGCACTGAGTTTATCTGTTGTACTGGTTTGCCTTCTATACTAGAGAAACTCGTCCGCAATACTTCGTGTCGTCTCACTATCTCACTAAGGCTGTCTGTTAATGCTACTATATTTAACCTTCCACCCAACCGCACTGCCATAGGCATGTTGTAGAAGTTACTACCTGGCTCTAGTTGATCCAAAAACCATAACCGTTGTTGCGCAAATGACAATAGTATCTCGCTATCTCTAGACACTCGTGTTATTGGCGTCATCATCAGCCCTTGTTCTGCTTTCTGAGCAGCTACAATCTTGTTAGCTAAGCCCACTACTGTAGGTGCTTCAAATAGAGAGCGTAATGATAGCTCTATTTGGAATATATTGCGTATTCTTGAGATTACCTGTGTAGCTAACAATGAGTGTCCACCCAACTCAAAGAAGTTGTCATAAACACCTATATACTCAATCTTCAACAGCTCACTCCAGATACCTGTTACTATCTCTTCAATAGGTGTACGCGCAATAACAAATTCATTATCCAAACCTGCTTTCATTTGCGCTAATTCTAGTAGTGCACGCTTATCTACTTTGCCATTGGGTGTAAGCGGCAATGTTGTCAACACAACAAAAGCAGCAGGAATCATATAATCTGGTAGTCTCTCACTAAGAAAACTACGCAATTGTGATACCGTTAACATCATTTCATCGTTGGCAACTATATATGCTACTAATTGCTTATCCCCATTAGCACTCTCTTTCATTAGCACAATATTTTCACGAATGTTGGGATGTTGTAGCAACACTGCTTCAATCTCACCAAGTTCTATTCGAAATCCTCTCAGTTTTATTTGATCATCAATACGTCCAAGAAACTCTATATGTGCATCTGCCAAGTAACGTGCTAAATCCCCACTCTTGTACAGACGTTCCCCTATCTTGTTGCTAAAAGGATTAGGAATAAATCTCTCTGCTGTTAACTCAGCATGATTCAGATAACCTCTGGCTAGACCTACTCCACTAATATATAGCTCTCCTGCTACTCCTATTGGCACAGGCTGCAAATTTCTATCTAATATATATACTTGTGTATTTGCTATTGGTCGCCCTATCGTCAGTTTTTCTATTCCTTGGTTACACTCAGCTACTGTGCTCCAAACTGTCGCCTCTGTTGGTCCATAAGCATTGAAGAACTGATGTCGTCCTGCCCAACGCTCTACTATCTCGGTAGTACACGCTTCCCCAGCTACTACGATAGTTCGTAACGTTGCAATCTCTTCCTCAGGTAGATAAGTTAATGCTGATGGTGGCAATGTGATATTGGTGATCTTGCCATCACGCAACAATTGCATCAATGGTAAGCCTGGTAATAGGGCTTCTCTACTTCCTAACAAGAGTGTCGCCCCTACCTTGAAAGCCATCATGATTTCAAATACTGATGCATCAAAGCTGAGAGAGGCAAACTGCAACACTCGGCTATCTGTCTGCACACCAAAAATATTTATCTGTGCTTCAGCAAGATTATTTACACCTCTATGCGCTACCATTACCCCTTTCGGTTTTCCTGTGGAACCGGATGTGTAAATAACATAAGCCAAATTATCTGCTGTTACTTTACTACTTGGGTTCTCTTCACTATGTCTAGCTAACTCTCTCCATTCTGTATCTAAACAGACCACCTGTGTCCAGTGTTTGAATAAACTATCTATCAATCGCCGTTGGGTTAATAATAGCGAGACTTCAGCATCCTCCAGCATAAAGTTGATCCGATCCAAAGGATAATCTGGATCTAATGGTAGATAAGCACCACCTGCCTTGAGGATACCTAGTATTGCTACTACCATCTCAATGGAACGCTCCATACAGAGGCCTACCAGTTGATCTGGTCCTACTCCCATTGCTTGTAAATAATGTGCAAGCTGATTGGCTCTATTGTTTAACTCTCGATAGCTTAGTGTCTGATCTTCAAACACTACTGCTACTGACTCAGGACTACGCTCTACCTGCTCCTCAAACAGCTCGTGTATACATCTGTCTGTTCGATACTGCACATCTGTGTCATTCCATTGATAGAGTAGTTGATGTCGTTCTGCCTCACTTAGCAGTGCTAGCGATGAGATAGACTGTTGAGGATTTAAGACAATA
>JBFLVQ010000361.1:0-9546 GCA_040758525.1 Acidobacteriota bacterium | reverse complement strand
CTTTCATACTTAATAATTTACTATGTCGTCGTTTCACGACTCTGCTTGTTATCTCATTCCATTCTTGGCAATTACTTGCCAAGCTAAAGATATTTCGCCCTGCGGGCTTATCTCGAATTGACGTTAATATACTTATTAACAACCCTGCCCTAGCGATATTGGGGGGCAGGGTTGTTAAGACTAAAGTAGCTGCCACACTCAACTCTGCTTCTTTGTTAGAAGATGTCTTTATATTGATTACCTTCCTTGCTAAATGCAGCAGAGCGTTAGCGACAGAGTCTTGCCAAAGGTAATAGATATTCAGTATAAATTTCATTCCTCCATGCTAATGCTTGACCCTATTTCGACTGCTTTCGGAGCATAAAGATCGATTATGGGATGTGGTTTTGGCTGCATAGGCGGAAAAATGGCTGTCTGAAAAAACGGAATAATTGTTAAAATCGTTGCCCAATATAGAACTTTGACAACCTTGCTATGGATTTGGCGCAGGTTTGATGATGAGTTTTGGTGGTTTCCCGCTAGTTCGAGAGTAAAGCTGATAAGTGGATAACTGGAATCAAGGAGGAATCCTATGAGATCAAATGGGAAGAAAATAGTTCTGGCAGCGAGCGATTCTGAATCCTCCGAATTCATGCGTAGTACCTGGCGGCAGATGCTTTTAGCTACCCTGCCCTCTCGCTATGCGCGCTACATGTCAGATGTTTCTGTTAAAAACGAGATCCATCCAGACGGACAAGCGAAATATGTCCCACATGGTCTGCGGATTGTAGAGGCACTGCTTCTACAACGGTTCTCGCCGGAAGATATCGCCGTCTGCTACCCTGATCAACTAGGAATGTTTGTCGGCGAAGAGACGCGTGTGGTTGGCTTACATGCTCATAACCCACTCGGTATCACTTTTGCCACCGATGTTTATGCAAAATTCTATGGGGTAGAATTAGAACCTATCAACGCTGTAGAGTTCCGCAAGTTGATAGAACATCCTGCCCTGCGCCAACATAAGCATCATATCAAGTTGATTGTCGGCGGCCCCGGTTCTTGGCAGATCGAGAAGAAAGAGCTACAAGACAAATGGAAGATCGATTGCCTGGTCGATGGTGAAGCAGAGGATCTGGTGTTGTCGCTCTTTGAGGCCGCAGTACGAGGTGAGCCGATACCGCGTAAAATTACTGCTACTAATAGTCCAAAGCTGGATAGCATACCACGCATACACCATCGTTCCACTTTTGGTGTGGTCGAGATTACTCGTGGTTGTGGACGTGGTTGTCAGTTCTGTTCTGTTGCCCTGCGTGCTGGCAAAAGTGTGCCGCTTGATCAAATCTTGCACAATGTACGTGTACAAGTAGCCGAGGGGGCTGACACAATCCTACTCACTACTGAAGATCTCTTCTTATACGAACAGGGACCACGCTTTGAGACCAATGTGCCAGCTCTTAAAAATCTTTTTGAATCGGTAGCAGGAGTATCAGGAGTAGACCATGTATTGCTTACACACGGTACAATGGCGCCCGTTGTTAAGGAACCAAATTTATTGGAAGCCCTCTCCCCCATTGCGGTAGGTAAAAGCGTACATCAACATAAGGCATCTACTCATCCCGAGAAGCGCTATGCCAACCTTTTTATTGGTATTGAAACTGGCTCTGTACGTCTTTTCAAAGAGTATATGAAGGGTAAGGGTTATCCTTACCGTCCTGAGCAATGGCCAGATGTGATTCTCAAAGGTATGGAACTGCTAAATAAACATAATTGGTTCCCTTTCTGTACCTGGATAATGGGGCTACCGGGTGAGACTCGCGAAGATACTAAGGAGTCGCTAGATCTATTGCATGCCCTCAAGGATGCAAAATGGTGTGTAGTGCCAACCCTCTTTGTGCCTTTTGAAGATACTCGTTTGGAGAGCAGGCAAAGCGCTAAGGTAGCAGAACTGAGCGATCTGCAATGGGAGTTCTTCTTCACCTGCTGGCGCTATAACCTTGATTTCTTCTACAACGATCTGAAGACACAACTAAAATTCGCTTTGGGAGTGCCAGTCTATTACTATATGCTTGGGCGTAAGCTGTTTGGTGACTCAATGAAATATCCTTTGCTACGCCTTGGCCACTTCCCTGAACGCTGGCTACGCAATAAACTCTACCTAGACTTTACTGGTAAAACTCCTCCTCGCTACCAAGTGCCAGAGAAAGTGGAGATACCAGAGCATCGGTTACGGCCACTTATTCCTGAGTTAGAATTAGTACAGATCACTCGTTAATCGATTTTATATAGTAGATTGCGGATTGCGGTGGGCTAAATAGCTTCTCGTAATCCGCAATTGCTAGGCCGCCCTTCCTTGACACTCTCTCAAACCGCTAAATATAATTTTTCGATACCTATAAGGGAGTGATCAGCTTTGAACGAATTAACCAATGAGCAAGTACTACAACGTAAAAAGAACCTGCAGACAATTATTGAACTAGGAATAGATCCCTATCCGCATTCATACTCGGCAACCGAGACAATAAGCGAGATAGTCAAACAATATTCTCCGCAAAGCAAAGATCAACTAGCAGCTATACATAAGGAAGTGCGGGTAGCAGGACGTATACGCGCGATACGTAAGATGGGTCGAGCTGCCTTTATTACCTATTCAGATGGTGACCAACAGTTACAGATCTATCTACGTAGTAATGAGCTTGATCAGCGCACCTGGCAGCTTTTCGAACTACTTGATCTAGGCGACCTGATCGGAACAAGGGGACTGCTCTTTCGCACCAAGACAGATGAGCTTTCGATCCATGCTAGTGAGTTTACCTTCTTGGCCAAGGCACTCACTCCTCCACCCGATAAATATTATGGCTTGCAAGACAAGGAACTGCGCTATCGCCAACGCTATGCCGATCTGATCGCAAATCATGAAGTGCGTGAAGTCTTTATTAGACGTGCCCAGATCGTTCGTGAACTACGACGTTATTTTGATGAGCATGGTTATCTTGAGGTTGAAACACCTATGCTCTCCCCACTTGCTACTGGTGCTGCCGCACGCCCTTTTGTCACTCATCATAATGCCCTTGATATCACCCTCTATGCTCGTATTGCCCCTGAACTGTATCTTAAACGGCTTATCGTAGGTGGCCTGGATCGCGTTTATGAATTAAACCGCAACTTCCGCAATGAGGGACTATCGGCCAAGCACAATCCGGAATTTACCATGTTAGAGTTCTATCAGGCATATAGTGACTATAACGATCTGATTGATCTTACCGAGGAGCTGATTGCTGGACTGGTCCTACGTGTATGTGGTAGTGATACCATCGAATATAAAGGTAATTCGATCAATTTCCAACGTCCCTGGCAGCGCCTTACTATGCGTGAAGCAGTGATCAAATATTGGCCAGACACAGCCTATCTGCCTAGCTTGGAGGATCTAAACAATGTTGAGCAGTTATGTGCGCTGGTTACACGAGTGGGCGCAGATATGCCCAAAGGAGCAGAAGCAGGCTTGCTATTAGGCGTGCTCTTCGAACATGTGGCCGAGCCACAGCTGCTGCAACCAACATTTATCACTGAATTCCCTACGGAACTATCACCACTCTCTAAACAGTCTAAATCTGATCCTAACTTCACAGATCGCTTTGAACTGTTTATTGCTACGATGGAAGTTGCGAATGGTTTTAGTGAGTTAAATGATCCCACAGAACAGCGACGACGCTTTGAGATGCAGATGAAATTGCGTGAGCGTGGCGATGAAGAGGCAATGGTGCTTGACGAAGATTATCTGCGCGCACTCAGCTATGGTATGCCACCGACGGCTGGTGAAGGTATTGGGGTAGATCGTCTAGTTATGCTACTTACTAATCAGCATTCGATACGAGATGTGATACTCTTTCCACATATGCGGCCGGAGAAATAGTGATAAATATATGAAAATATTTCTGATTAACAGTACTGATACAATTGTTGATACGATCTATTGCAGTCTTGCCACTCAATCCTGGTATAGATCGTATCTTCCCTATCATTACCTATTGGTCCCACATCGCGATTAATTATGCCCTACGAGCTGTTCATTGCGCTTCGTTACTTACGTGCAAAACGTCGCCAGGCTGTGCTCTCGGTTATCACTTTTATCTCTATGTTAGGTATTGCTGTAGGTGTTTGGGCGTTAGTTATTGTGCTTGCCTTCCAAAGTGGTATGGAGCAAGATCTACAGGCTAAGATCCTAGGTGGTACAGCCCACCTTAATTTGCTGCGCGAAGATGAAGCGCCTCTTACTAATGTTGGTACGCTGGTTACACTAGTAGAAAAACAGCCACATATTAAAGCCGCTGCCGCTACGCTCTATATTGATGTACTACTAAACAGCACCAGCGGGGCGCGGGGGGCGATCTTAAAGGCGGTAGATTTACAGGCGCGCAGTGACGCCAATGAGGTCTTCCAAACTCTTTCAGAAGGCTCAGTGAGTGAGCTACAGCACAATGAGGCAAGCGAGCCTGGTATTATAGTAGGGCATGAATTGGCTTACAGTATGAATATCAGATTGGGTGATCTGGTTACCACCATTTCGCAGGATGGCACGCTCACACCTGCTGGTCTGGCACCACGCCAGCAGGTCTTTCGAGTAGTAGGGATCTTCAAATCTGGTCTATATGAGTACGATGCCAACTGGGCATATATCTCAATGCAGGCAGCGCAAAATCTACTTCTCAATTCGGAAGCAGCGCAAATTATACAGATGAAAGTAGACGACATCTACCATGTCAAAGAGATTGCTGCAAGTCTGTTAGCAGCAGTGGGACCGGGTTATAAGACAAAAGACTGGCAACAGCTCAATCAACCTGTCTTTGCTGCTCTCAATCTGCAACGGCTGGGATTCTTTGTTGGTATTGGACTAATAATTCTTGTCGCGGCGCTTAACATCATTACAACTTTAATAATGATGGTAGTAGAGAAGAATCGTGATATTGCCATCCTAATGAGTATGGGTGCAACAGCACGCAGTGTTCTTGCGATCTTTATGTTACAGGGCATTATTATAGGTGTGGTGGGAATGACGATCGGAGGTTTAGCCGGTATATTAACTAGTTGGCTAGCCAATACCTACCGTCTTATACAACTCGACCCACGTATCTATTCCATCTCTTATGTACCGTTCCAGACGCGGCTGCTTGATGTGTTGCTGGTTACTATCATGGCAGTTACGATAAGCTTCTTTGCTACTATCTATCCAGCTTGGAAAGCCTCGCGGTTGGTGCCTGTAGAAGGTCTACGTTATGAGTAAAAGAGAAAGCCGTCTAATGGAAGCCCGTACACCTGCTACGCCAATGGCTACCAATACGACGCTGCTCACTGCTTCTGTTATTTCTAAATGCTACCAAGTAGGCACAAGCAGGGTTATCGTCTTCGAAAACCTTTCACTAGAAATTCAGCGTGGCGAGATGATTGCTATTGTAGGACCGTCAGGCGCAGGCAAGTCTACACTGCTACATATTCTTGGTGGATTAGATCGTCCTAATACTGGCTCTGTGATTATGGATGGGTTTGACATTTGCAAACTTTCTGATGTAGACTTGGCTAGAATAAGGAACAGGCGAGTTGGTTTTGTTTTTCAATTCCACCACTTGTTACCTGAGTTCTCGGCGCTTGAAAACACGATGTTACCACTGCTTATTGGTGGTGAAGCGCAACGCGCGAGTAACTCTCGCGCGGTTGCTATTTTGGAACGCGTGGGATTAAGCGCACGCCTTCAGCATCGTCCTGGCGAGTTATCTGGTGGGGAAGTAGCACGTGTTGCCTTGGCCAGGGCTCTTGTGAGAGAACCAGATATATTGTTGGCTGATGAACCAACTGGCAATCTGGATAGTCGCACCGGTGAAGAGATTCACCATTTGCTGAAACGGATGCATACTGAGATTGGTCTCACGTCCGTAATCGTCACACACAACGAGCGCCTGGCAGCAATTTGCTCACGCGTTCTGCATCTTGAGGATGGCTGCTTGCGAGCTTAAGAGAGCCGAGCGCGGTGAGACCGTGTGGCCTCCTAATGGCGCAGCGGTAACAAGGCGAAAAGTTAGCAATGTTTGAAAGATATACAGAGAAAGCCCGTCGAGTAATCTTCTTCGCCCGCTATGAAGCGAGCCAATTTGGTGCCCCAGCGATCGAAGCGGAGCATATACTGCTTGGATTGATGCGTGAAGACAAAGGTCTGACAAATCGCTTCTTCCGCCATTCGCAAGCTTCCATCGAATCTATTCGTAAAGAGATTGAAGGCCGCACCATTCTGCGTGAGAAGGTATCGACTTCAGTAGATCTGCCGCTTTCGCCAGAAGCTAAACGCGTGCTCGCCTATGCTGCAGAAGAGTCTGAGCGACTACAGCACCGTCATATTGGCACCGAACATCTACTTTTAGGTCTACTGCGTGAAGAGAAGAGTGTGGCTGCCGAGATCTTGCATGAGCGTGGCCTACGCCTAAATGCGATCCGTGATGAACTGATGCGCTCTTCTGCCAGCGAACGACATACTGCACAAAAGAAAGAGACTCCCCATCTAGCAGAATTTAGCCGTGACCTTACCGAAGCAGCGGTACAGGGTCAATTGGATCCTCTGGTAGGACGTGAAAACGAGATTGAGCGTGTTGTTCAGATCCTCTGCCGACGCACTAAGAATAATCCTGTCCTGATCGGTGAACCAGGGGTAGGTAAGACAGCAATTGTAGAGGGTCTAGCACAACGTATAATGTCGGGTGAAGTGCCACCATTTCTTGCTGACAAGCGTATTCTTGCGCTTGACCTTTCATTAGTGGTAGCAGGTACAAAGTACCGCGGTCAGTTTGAAGAACGTCTCAAAACGATTATGCGTGAACTGGTGGAGAATCCTCAGTTCATCGTCTTTATTGATGAGTTGCATACACTGGTAGGCGCTGGCTCAGCAGAAGGTTCACTCGATGCTGCTAATATCCTTAAGCCCGCCCTCTCACGAGGTGAGATTCAATGTATAGGTGCTACTACACCGGCTGAGTTCCGTAAGTCGATTGAGAAAGATCGTTCGTTAGAACGTCGCTTCCAGGCTGTTAAAGTGCCTGCCCCTACAGAACAAGAAGCCATCTGTATCTTGGAAGGGATCAAGGAGCGTTACGAGTCTTTCCATCAAGTGCGTTATGCGCCAGAAGCAGTCGATACTGCTGTTTATCAATCCAATCGATATATTCCTGATCGTTTCTTACCTGATAAGGCGATCGATATCATTGATGAAGCGGGCGCACGGGTAAAGTTGCGTTATTCACAATTGGTGGCTGATACTTACGATTCGCCCCGTCATGGGCGTTTTAATAGTCGCTCGATCTATGAGCAGGAGATGGGCGATTTTGATTCCCGCCGTGTTGTCACTAAAGAGGATATCGAGGATGTGATCGCGCGTTGGACTGGTATTCCGATCTCTTCGCTAAAAGAGGAAGAGTCACAGAAGTTGATGCGTATCGAAGAAGAGTTACATCAACGTATTATCTCGCAGGAGAAGGCAATTTCGGCGTTAGCGCGTGCGATCCGGCGTAGCCGAGCAGGCCTTAAAAATCCTAACCGCCCAGTGGGAAGTTTCCTTTTCTTAGGACCTACTGGAGTAGGTAAGACAGAAGTAGCTCGCTCTCTAGCTGATTTTCTCTTTGGTACTGAGCGTGCGATGATCCGCTTTGATATGTCGGAATTTATGGAGAAGCACTCAGTCTCCAAATTGATTGGCTCACCGCCCGGTTATGTAGGTCATGAGGAGGGTGGTCAATTAACAGAGCGAATCAAACGTAATCCCTATTCTGTTCTGCTATTTGATGAGATCGAGAAGGCTCATCCAGACATTTTCAATATTTTATTACAAGTATTCGAAGATGGTCAGCTCTCCGATTCGCTTGGTAACACGATAGATTTCAAGAATACTATCGTTATTATGACCTCCAACATTGGTGCTCGTTTTATCCAGAAACGCGGACATCTGGGTTTCCAAGCCTCTGTTGAATTACAGCATGAAAAGATGGAAGAGGCAGTAATGGGCGCCGTGCGCCAAACTTTCAATCCTGAGTTTATCAATCGTCTTGATGAGATTATTGTCTTTGAGCCGCTCTCAGATGACGATTTGATCAGTGTGATCGGTCTGCTAGTAACCCAAATGAACAAGACGCTAGAGCGCCGCCGTATGAGGGTGACTCTTACTAATGAAGCGAAGCACTGGATTCTTGAGAAGACTTGTACAGATCGTTCCTATGGTGCGCGTCCATTACGCCGCGCATTACAGAAATATGTTGAGGATCCCCTCTCGGAAGCGGTTATTCAAGGCAAATTCGAAGAAGGTACGACCATAGAGGTCTATTGCGAGAGTGATGCCTTGCAATGCCGTAATGCCAACATTGAGCAGCCTGGTGATGCCTTGCTCACTCACTAGAATATTACATATGTTTTGCTGCAAATAAGGCAAAGGATAAAATAAAGTCGGCCACGCGGTCTTGCTTTTCCCTATATACCCCACTAAAATTAACTACTTTAAGGTGAATGGTGCTCTTCAAATGGGTGTCTATCACCAGGGATTTCACTCGCATAAGCAACTCTACAATGGCGGTAATCGTCTTATATCCTCTCCGGAGGCAATTATGAAGCTACTTTTTTCGGCAGTTTCTGTCCTATTACTGTTCTGTTTTCAGCCCGTATTGGCTCAGGATTCGCGTATTGTAGAGGAGGTGGATATACGCGGTAACCGCTCCATCCCTACTGATACAATAAAACTCTATATACAGACCAAAAAAGGCGACATCTATAGTGAGCAGCAAGTACAGCGCGACTTCCAGGCAATAATGGCGCAAGGCTTCTTTGACGAATTTGATAGCCGCGTGCTGGTTGAAGAGGGACCACGTGGTGGCATAATTGTGATCTTCCAGGTCAAAGAACGTCCTGTGATTCGCGATATCACCTATGAAGGTCTTAAAGCGGTACAAGAATCTGATGTTATTCAGCGCTTTCGAGAACGCCGTGTACAAGTCTCTAAAGAGTCGCGCCTTGATCCAGTGGCGGTAAAACAGGCAGAACGAACTCTTAAGGAGTTGTTGGCCGAGAAAGGTAAGCCTAATGCTCAAGTAGAGGCTCAAGTAGAGGAGATCTCAGCCACTACCGTAGCAGTCAATTTCTCTGTGAATGAAGGCCGGCGCGTGCGCATTACCAAGATCGATTTTGAAGGCAATCAAGTCTTTTCCGATCGTAAACTGCGCCGTGCAATGAAGCTGGTTAAACAGTCTAGCTTAATAACTATCTTTACCTCCAAAGATATTTACGACAAGCGTAAGCTTGATGAGGATCTACAGCGTGTGCGTATCTTTATGGGTGAGAAAGGTTATATACGCCCACAGATTGGTGAGCCACAGATTGAGGATGTTGGTCAAGTCGGCCTTCCTATCCCGCTTATTGGTCGACGTGGTGACGGTATCAAGGTAAAGATCCCTATTGATGAGGGACGCCGTTATAATTTCGGCACAATCAAAGTTGAAGGTAATACCCTTTTCACCGAAGAAGTGGTCTTGGCAGTAACAGGTATGA
>JBFLVQ010000360.1:0-9552 GCA_040758525.1 Acidobacteriota bacterium | reverse complement strand
CATCTGGTTTCGTGTTACTTTCTGGGATCGTTTGGCAGAAATAGCGAAACAGTACCTGGCAAAAGGCCGACTGGTCTATATTGAAGGTCGGCTGCATGCACGCGAATGGACAGATAAAGACGGTCGCACCCGTGTAAGCCTAGATGTGCGTGGCACAGAACTACAGATGCTAGGTGGTCGTGGCGAAGAGACTGCCAATGATACTGGCACAATGGCAGCAGGCGCCGCCGCTAAAGGCAGCCCGCTCAAACCTACTATCGATACGATTCGTGAGGATGACATTCCGTTCTAGTTGACAGAAAAGCAACCCGCCGCAAGCTGCCGTCCATTTATGGCGTGTAGATAGGCGGGTTTTCTCCCTGGCTTTAGCCATTGTTTTATTGCGTTCCATAATGATCAAGTTTATACTCAAGCGAATTACAGGCGAAGGTACACAGATAGTCAGATAATGGCGTTGTCGAGTGGCCTTAGGAAGTGTCCTGTGAGTTTCTCCAAAAGCCTGGGTTGAAAGATCAAGGTGTTGTCGCTCTCTATATCGGCGCGGAAACCAGTTAGACCGTTAGCCAGGACAGCGATGGCGGGCAAGTGGCACCGCCCGTAAGTATCTGCTGGCAACTACGAACTCAATGCAGTAGAGACCACGTCTCAATTACTGCGAGTATCGCTTATCCGTAGGTGCTTCGAAGAAAGACCAAAAGTTTCCTTACGCGCAAAGAAGCCGCCGTGCTTCTAGCGCGTGCGGTGTGTCACAATTAGCAACATGGCAGCAGCCTCTGCTAGAATGGCCGGGTTTGCTTATCAATCTTATAGCTAGCAAGATCCTAGGTAATGATTGGAGCAAGCCTTAGCAGTTCTGATACTATTGTTAGATTCAATATTAATCAGAACAGATTCTTAGTAAGAGGCGCTGCCAATGTCTAAACCAGAGGCAACTCACCAACTAAGGGCGGTGATGGGGTTTCCTGATCTAGTGCTCTTTTATGTTGTTACTGTCTTTGCGCCACGCTGGATCGCAACCGCAGCAGCAGCCGGTCCCAGTGCTATTACCGTTTGGTTGATCACTTGTGTCTGCCTCTTCGTTCCACTGGTCTTTTGCGTTCTGGAACTCTCATCGCGCTATCCACAGGAAGGCGGCCCCTACCTTTGGAGCAAACAGGCTTTTGGAAGTTTTGCCGGCTTTATTACAGGGTGGAGTTATTGGACTTCTAATCTCCCTTATTTCCCTGGCCTACTCTATTTCATCGCCGCTAATGCGCTTTTTATTAACGATGACTGGCAAGATCTCTCAGACAATAGACCCTACTTCATTATCGTCTCGTTGGTCGGACTTACGCTTGCTGTGACGCTTAATATTATTGGGCTCAACATTAGTAAATGGTTGCACAATATTGGCGCAATCTGTCTATGGGTACCGGCGATCATTCTGTTAATAATGGGAGCCGTAGCTTGGTGGCGATTCGGTTCAGCTACTGAATTTACCACTACTAGCTTACTACCTAGTATCAACCTCAAAGATATCATCTTCTGGTCAACAATCGCATTTGCTTTTGGAGGTGTAGAGAGTGCTTCTACTATGGGTGAAGAGATAGAGAATCCACGTCGAAATATTCCACGTGCAGTAATCACGGCAGCAATAATTATTACTGGAATTTACATATTGACAACAATCTGTGTGCTACTAGCATTGCCTAGCCAGAAAGTAAGCGCCCTGCAGGGTATAATGCAAGCGATCAGAGAAGTAGGACAACGGACAAATTTGGCTGGTCTTTCTCCATTAACGGCAATCCTTATCACAGTAAGTGGAGTCGGCGCAGTAGGAGCATGGTTTGCAGCTACGGCTCGCTTGCCATTCGTGGCTGGACTTGATCACCTATTACCACCTGCTTTTGGCCAATTACATAAGAGATGGGGCACACCTCATATTGCATTGATCATACAAGCTCTTATTGCTGCACTCTTTATCTTTCTTAGTCAAGCCGGCACCAGTGTTAAAGGTGCATATGAAGTACTGGTAAGCATGGGAATTATCACTTACTTTATTCCTTTTCTTTTTATGTTCGCAGCTCTAATTAAGCTACAACGTGAACCAGCAGGCACCGATGTGATACGTGTACCTGGTGGTAAAGTTGTTGCTTATATTTTTGCATCATTAGGATTTATTACTACTTCGATATCGGTTGTTCTCGCGGTGATACCATCACAAGATGAACCTAACAAGCTATTGGCGATTACCAAAACGATCGGTCTAACAGCACTACTTCTGCTCGCCGGGGTAGCCGTCTACCTAAATGGTAAACGAAAAGAGAAACGTGCCGCTCAAGTTGGTAAGGTACGTTCTGAATAACAGATCTGCTTGTTGTTTTGTGTAGAGCCACGCCGCCGTAGCCATTTCTTTACCTCTACCATAATGAAGACCAGGATACTTAATGCCAGACTAAATAACAGATCTATGGTTGGCAAGGCGACTGTTTGAAAGAGCGCTTGTAATGGCGGAAGATAGATCACACACAATTGCAACACGCCGGTTAACGCTACTGCAGCAAAAAGTGGCCTGTTAGAGAAGATACCAACAGTAAAAAGTGAATCTCGCTCCGAGCGTGTGGCTAAGATATGTGCCATACGTGCGTAGATAAGCGTAGTAAGCACCATAGTCTGCCAATATGCTGCGCCTGCACACCAGTACCAATAACCTAAGCCTAACAGCAGCAGACCAATAAATAGCCCCATTACGATTATATGGTAGCCCATTCCACGACTGAATATAGTCTCACCAGGATGATACGGCTCCCGTTTCATCGTATCTCGCTCGGCAGGCTCTAATCCTAACGCAACTGAAGGTAGACCATCTGTGACTAGATTCATCCATAACACTTGTAGCGGCAGTAATGGTAGTGGCATACCCAAGAACGGAGCAAGGAACATTGTCCAGATCGCGCCAGCATTGCCTGTCATAGTATTGTTGATATACTTGCGTATATTATCGTAGATAACTCGTCCTTCCTCGACAGCAGACACAATGGTGGCAAAGTTATCATCAAGCAATACCATATCTGATGCTTCTTTTGCTACATCAGTACCAGTAATACCCATAGCCAAACCTATATCGGCTTTCTTAAGGGCAGGCGCATCATTAACACCGTCTCCTGTCATTGCGACAATTTGACCACGATTCTGTAGTGCCTCTACGATCTTAAGCTTGTGTGCTGGTGAAACACGTGCGTAGACAGAGATCTCTTCTACAATATTAGTCAGTTCCTCAACCGACATACGATCTAGTTGTGATCCTGTGAGAATATGTCCACCATTACCTATTGAGAGAGATTGAGCAATATACTGAGCTGTCAAAGGGTGATCGCCGGTGATTATTAATGGTCGTATGCCTGCTGATTGACAAGTAGAGACTGCCTCTTTAACCTCTGGCCGGGCGGGATCCATCAGCCCAGTTAGCCCAATAAAGATTAACTCTTGCTCGAACTCTTCGATGTGCCCAGTAAAGTCTGTCAATGGTCGAAAAGCAATAGCCAGCACACGCATACCACTTCCTGTCATACGATCATGTGCCGCAATAATCTGTTTACGCCAATGTGCTGTGAGTGGCTCACAACGACCTTTCACCCATACCTGATTGGAGAGTTCCAATAGGCTATCGACAGCGCCTTTAGTGAATATAAGATATTGAGGCGTAGCCATATCAGAGCCAGTGCAGATTGTTGCCAGTGCATCTGGGAGATCATTTGTGCTGGTGACCTGGTGTAGCGTGGTCATACGTTTACGTTCAGATTCAAATGGCAACTCATCAACTCTAGGAAGAACCTTCTCCAATTGAGCTTTTTCCAACCCTAATTGTGCTGCTGCTAAGGCTAGCGCTGTTTCTGTAGGATCACCAATTGCCTGTTGTGATGTGGTGCCATTCTCAGATTTGAGTACCGCGTCATTACATAATGTGGCTGCCCCAAGCAGTACTGCTAGACTAGAATGTTGTGTACTACGGTTGTGTTGACTCAAATCTATCAACTCGCCTACTAGGTAGGCCATTGTCATAGTCATACGGTTTTCTGTAAGCGTACCCGTCTTATCAGAACAGATTACTGTGACTGAGCCAAGCGTCTCGACCGCGGGCAGTTTACGAATTAATGCACGACGTTTAAGCATACGCTGGGCACCCAAGGCAAGTGTAATCGTCACTACTGCAGGCAGTGCTTCTGGTATCGCGGCCACAGCTAGACTCACGCCGATCATAAACATTAAATGTAGGTTCTCACCGCGCCATAGACCGAGAGCAAAAATGATCGTGACGAGCAGCAGAATTACACCCACCAATATATAACCTAATTGATTCAGTCGCCGCTGTAGCGGTGTCTGCTCAGCACTCACTGTCTGTATCATTGCTGCGATTTTGCCCAGCTCTGTCTGCATTCCTGTCTCTGTAACCATAGCTAGACCACGCCCATAGGTTACCACTGTGCCCAGATAAACCATATTACTACGCTCGGCAATGGAATGCTCTTCTGACAATGCTGGCACTAACTTTTCTACTGGTTGTGATTCACCGGTGAGCGCAGATTCTTGTAAACGTAGATTAATGCTCTCAAGTATACGGGCATCGGCGGGTACAACATTTCCTACCTCTAATAATATAACATCGCCTGGTACAAGCTTCTGTGCTGAGATCTCTTCTACTACACCATCACGACGTACCCTTACGCTAGGTGCCGCCAAGCGGCGTAAAGCGGCCAGTGCCTTTTCTGCACGATACTCCTGAACCGTTCCTAGGATTGCATTAAGCACAACAATAATTATTATTGCCAGACTGTCTCGATAATCGCCGAGCAGAGCCGAGACCATTGCTGCGACAATTAAAACTACTACCATCGTGGCTGCCAGTTGTTCCCAAAGGATCCGCACTAACCCCTTGCCGCCCTGTTCTAACAATTCGTTAGGACCATATTTTGTCAAACGCTGAGCCGCTTCTTTAGCACTCAAACCTGCTGCTGGCGACACCTGCAATCGCTCTGCTGCTTCTGACGCTTCCAGCCTGTACCAATCGTTCACCTTCTTTTCTTCCCTTCTACAATAATAATTCTTTCAATTACTCAGTCTGCAATTGCAGTACCAACCTGGTATATGCTGTATGCATGTGTAGTAATGTGATAGATCGTGGAATTTTTCGCAATTTTAGTAGTAATAATCCACAGCCTGCTAGATGAATAACGATGAATAATAGAAAAAATGGTGTTTATTAAGCGGCACACAGGTTGCACTCAGATGGATCATCTATATAAGAAGTTAAATGGAGGCCGCTGCTCACTGAGTAGCGTGTTAAGAAGATGTTTAATGAATATAGACTCTATTCGAATATCTATCAGGCCAAACCGATTACACGTATTCTTTACACAACCGATCTATCAATAGATTCACAACAAGCATTGCCTTATGCCACGGCACTAGCGCGTGCTTATGGCGCCAAGCTCTTTTTATGCCACTGGCAACAGACATCATCGATAGAGAAACGCGCGCAAGTAGAGGATCAACTGAAGGATATGATCGCCACTTCAGTAGCGCAAAATGGTGCTGCTGGTTTGGAATGGGAGAGTGTAGTAATCGCAGGGCACACTCTTGAAGTGATCCTTAAAGAGGCAATTAAAGACCATATAAATCTGATTGTAATGAACTCTCGTCGTCGTCCATATGCTGCCACACTGCTTAGCTCAACTGCAGAAGTGATCTGTCGTAATGCCTCCTGCCCGGTCTTTGTTACACATACGCCGGAACGTGATTGGGTAGACAAGAATGGCAAGATAAACCTGCGTAGAATTCTTATTGCTTATGACTTCTCACCATTTTCTGAGCTGGCTCTGCATTATGCACTTTCGCTAGCACAAGAGCACAAGGCAGAATTGCATATTATGCATGTATTACCAACCTATCCAGAAATGCCTTGGCGTCCAACCCCACAAACGGCTTTCCATCGCGCTGAACATAAGCTACAGCATGCCATACCATTGGATATGAAAACTACTGAGAAGATCGATAGGGTGGTACGAGAAGGACAACCTTATCGTGAAATATTGTTGTATGCAGAAGAGCATGCCACCGATCTTATCTGCATGGGCGCACATGGCGCTGGCTTCAATGATTGGGCACTATTTGGCTCAAACACAGATCGTGTGCTACGCCAGGCACCCTGTCCAATCTTTATTGCACGGCCACAGCAGTAATCGCAGTAATCGTTTTTACTCGATAAGGAGGAATAGGGTGATAACAAAACGAGAGTTCAACTTTAGTATGGTTACAAGTAAGGGAGATCCTCACCATTTCACAGCAACAGCGCAAGTTACCAATTTGGCTCAATGTAATTGGTGTGATCTATCGCGTATGCAGGTCTATTTAATCGAGAAGAGGGGAGACTGGCCACGTTCATAAGCATAATAACAAGGCGGTAGACAATTTAATATCATTTCTACCTTAACACGCTTCGACAAACTCCTCGAAGAATTATAAAATCCTCATTAAGTTCTGCGAATCTTTCCCAAGATACCAAAATCTTATGTCATATGATTTAGGCACAATATTTCAACAACTCGGTATAGGATTAGGATTGGGCTTGCTGGTTGGCTTGCAGCGAGAGAGTGCCGCATCAAAGCTAGCTGGTGTACGCACCTTTCCGCTCGTCACTATTCTAGGCACTACGTCGGCATTACTGGCACAATCCTATGGTGGTTGGATAGTAGCAACTGGTTTGTTAGCGCTGACAGGCATGATTGTGATTGGCAAATATGTTGAATTAGAAAGTGGTACTACTGATCCTGGTTTGACTACTGAAGTTGCCTTGCTGCTTATGTATGGTGTAGGTGCTTATATAGTGATGGGCGCTCCAGTAGTGGCAATTGCCATTGGTGGCGGCACAGCCGTACTGCTCCATTTTAAGATGCAATTGCATGGTATTGTAGCCAGACTTGGTGAAACCGATCTGAAAGCAATAATGCAATTCGTACTTATCTCGCTAGTGATCCTACCGATACTACCCGACCGTACTTATGGTCCCTATGCTGTTCTCAATCCACAGAAGATATGGCTGGTAGTAGTATTGATTGTAGGTATCAGTTTAATCGGCTATATTGCCTACAAATTCCTGGGCGAAAAGATCGGTGTGATTTTAGGCGGTATTCTAGGTGGCTTGATCTCTAGCACAGCAACAACAGTGAGCTATGCCAAGTTTACTGCTAATACTCCAACTATCAGTCGTCAAGCTGCTATTGTCATCACACTTGCCTCGATGATTGTATACGCTCGCTTATTGCTAGAGATCGCTACTGTAGCAGCCTCCTTCTTACCTGTGGCAGCGCCACCACTACTAATTATGTTGGCGCTATTTGCTCTGCTATCAATAATTGTCTGGTTTTGGCACCGTGATAATAACGAGCAGATACCCGCACAAGAGAATCCTACTCAACTTAAATCGGCACTAGCCTTCGGACTGCTCTATGCCATTGTGCTTTTTGCCGTAGCGGCAGCAAAGGAGACTTTTGGCGACAAAGGGCTTTTCATTGTAGCAGGTATTTCCGGTCTAACCGATGTCGATGCAATTACTTTATCTACCTCACAACTGGTTATAGCTGGTCGGCTCAGTGCACAGAGTGGTTGGAAGCTTATCTTACTAGCAACAATGTCCAATCTGGGCTTTAAAGCGATCATTGTTACAATACTTGGACACCGGCAATTAGCTTGGAAGATCATCTTATTACATGCCATTGCATTGTCGGCCGGCGCGCTACTATTAGGCTTCTGGTAGGAGTGGCTCATTTAGCTTTAACCATTAGTTTATAGCAACGTGCCAGCCGAGTTATTAGCGTGTCCATTCACCCTCCGAATCAGAGAAGTCTACACCCATGCGTACAAACCTATTTATTAATATTTGCCAGATGACGTCGGCTAATCGCTTTGAGTGTTATTGCCACATCCTTATAAGAGATGTTCTTCTCAAAAGCAACCAACTCATCAACATAATGCGCAATGTCGTCTAGTGAAATAATACCGACCAACTTGGCTTCCCTATCTATTACTGGCAGGCGATATACTTTACCACTACGCATGATCTCCAATACGGTTTGGATATCATCATCAGGAGCGCAGTAATAGAGGTTTTCGCAGAGCACTTCACGAACCTGTATATCAGTCGCGAGCCTATTTTTGGCAGCCACGGCAATACACACATCCCGGTCTGTGATCATACCGACCACTTCCTCATCATTGCCTAACACTGGCAATACTCCGCAACCGCTCTCCCACATAGCTGTTGCTACAGTAGCGAGATCTGTAGTAGGTGTACAAATTTTCACATCCTTGCTCATAACATCTTTAGCTTTAACCATCTTTTTCTCTCCATCGCGGTCTCAATTATTCCCCGTCTACATTGACGTAAAAGCATTATTCGCTTTCAGCAATAGCATCAGCAATGTATGTGCCAATAAAGAAACACTTTTAATTGATTAGATCACAGTGTAGATAGGTGAGCCCAACTGGGTAAACTTTCCCAACCACAGCAGGAAAAATCCTCACAGTAGAGCGTAGTTAACCGCCATTTCAATTAGCATAGGCGATCTAGACAATAGTAAATCAGCCAACGTATTATTACAGTAGAGCTATTTTTCATAGGTAAATCTATCATCTTGTCTTATCTGATTAGCCAAAGTAGAATGGCCACTCTTTGGAAAGGCTTTAATCTTAATTAAGAGAGTCTATAGTATATCTGCTATAGGTTAAATCTTCTTATCAGCTAACTCTGATATTCCCACATTTGACATCTTATGGGTATTTTATCGTTAGCCGGTCTCGATCTATTATGGAGGGAATCTTTAGGTGACCCAAGAATATGTATCGCGGTGCTAGATGGACCGGTTGATCTATCTCATACTTGTTTTGCAACTACACAGTTTAATGAAATAACTACTGTTGCTTCAGATAGTACTAATCAAGTACTACCCTCTCAACATGGTACACATGTAGCTAGTGTTATCTTTGGTAAACATAGTGGACCTATACGTGGTATTGCTCCTAGTTGTCGTGGCTTGAGTATTCCGATATTTTCCCAGATAACCACAGGTCCAACCTCATTAAGCCACTGCTCACAACTTGATCTGGCAAGAGCAATCCGAATCGCTGTTCAGCAAGGCGCACAGGTAATTAATATCAGTGCAGGAGTACTAACTGCATCTGGGGAAGCAGAACCATTATTGGCTGATACTGTGCGGTTGTGTGCTGCTAACAATGTGCTGATTGTTGCAGCCGCAGGCAATGATGGATGTGACTGTTTACATATTCCTGCGGCATTATCTTCTGTGTTAGTAGTAGGAGCAATGAACTCACAAGGGTTACCTATGGATACTAGCAATTGGAGTGAGCGATATCAGACTCAAGGTATTCTTGCTCCTGGTGAGAATATATTAGGCGCATTACCTGGTAATGAAGTCGCTTTACGTAGCGGCACTAGTTTTGCCACCGCCATTGTATCTGGTATTGTCGGATTACTATTGAGTATAGAGCTTAAGCAAG
>JBFLVQ010000359.1:0-9581 GCA_040758525.1 Acidobacteriota bacterium | reverse complement strand
TTATTTGCATCGGTGATAATTATGCCTTCCTGAGTACTTTCAAATACTCTGGAAAGCAGGTGGGTGGATTTCTCAGTAGTCTTACCCTTGTCTGTATAATGTGCAATGGTGCAGAGAAAGGCAATTGCCCCATCTTCGCTTTTGTGTATCAGCAATACATCGGACAGTTTTTAAGGATAGGCAGCTAAACCAGCCTTCATAGCGCCTTGGATAGTACCATCAATAAAACCAGAACCAGGAAACATCCATTCATCAGGGTCATAAAACTCCTTACTATATCTATAAATAGCAAAACCCCACTTTAACATATCGCCAGTGAATGTGAGTCGGCATATGGGGTCACATCTGCCATATTTATAAATATCGAGATAGAGGTAATTACCCTTATAGCGTGTTACATAATAGTAATTAGGGTTGCGGATTACTTTTTCGTTGAACTCTTTTACTATAGCATCTGCTTGCGCTTTAATTTCTTCTGGGATTGCTTTGGCTTTGGTTGTTTTTGATTTCTTTACTATAACATTCAACCTATGAGATAGCTTTATGAAGATTGCCAATGAAATTTTAGAGAAAAGGAGTAATGTTAGCAAACCGCAAAAGAAATTCCTTGTGGTGTTGTTTACCACAATCTTACTGATCAAAGGGAAAGTTAACTACTTTAATCTGAGTCGCTATAGTAGGCTATCGGAAAAAACTTACCGCCGGCAATTGCAGCAACAATTTCCTTTTGTGCTATTGAATAAACAGGCAATCTCTCAGGTAGTACCTGTGCGTGCCACTCAAATTTTCGGGCAAGATGCCTCTTTTATTAAAAAGAGCGGCAAACTTACATATGGGATAGATTGGTTCTTCAATGGCTGCGCCTCTCGCCCTGAAAAAGGATTGGAAATCTCTTTAATTTCAGTTATTGATGTGGATGCCAATCAGGGTTACGCCCTTGCGCTAAAACAGACCAAAGCCAGAGAATCGACCGCCAAGCCAGCTAAATCAGATGCTAAAAAGAAGAAATCTCTTAAGGGTAAACAAAAGAAAACTGCAAAGAGTAAAGATAAATTGCCCGAGGAGACCATTATAGACTTTTATCTTGAGCATCTTCGTGAAACTGCTCCCCACTTGCCGGCATCGGTTCAGTGTGGGGTCTTTGATGGATTCTATGCGAAAAAGAAATTTATCGATGGCGTCTGCTCACTTGGTTACAAAGCCATTAGCAAATTGCGCATAGATGCCAATATGCGCTATCTCTATACGAGACCATACAGCGGAGTTGGACGCCCGAAAACTTATGACGGTAAATTCAGAATAGAAGACCTCGACAGGCTTGACTGCGTTGGCGAGATAGAACCCAACCTATTTCTCTTTACTGCTGTGGTCTATCACGTGACACTAGAGCGTAACATTCGCATTGCCCTACTCATTAATATTGACAAGATTACCAAGCCTCGCTTTGCCTTGCTTTTCTCTACCGATATTGAAATCTCTGCAATAGATATCTATCGTTTCTATAAAGCCCGCTTCCAAATCGACTCTTGCCATCT
The DNA here is from genome assembly GCA_040758525.1 of Acidobacteriota bacterium. Classification (GTDB taxonomy): domain Bacteria; phylum Acidobacteriota; class Blastocatellia; order Chloracidobacteriales; family JADJPF01; genus JBFLVQ01. Next base: position 8,046 of record JBFLVQ010000359.1, on the reverse strand, counting down.
CTACTACCCACATTTCTACACCTTTGAGATGGCTGCCTGAGGTTGCCTTTTTTCATTATTTATCTGTTTTGCTCCTTTCCTTCAAAGAAATGTTTTCTACTCCAGTGTCCTTGTGGTAGGTCGTGCAACTGCTTCAATCTCTTCAATTCTTTATTATCTGCCCAGACAATCCACCGGCCTTGTAATCCATCAAGTTGCCTGGCCTTAACCCAGCCTCGATAAACCCAGTGATGTAATGTAACCCTCGGCATTCCTAAATGCTTTGCTAATTCAGGAATCCACCATTCATTTTTCTTTAGTTTATATTCACAGTATCGCTTTGAACGGTGAACTCTTGATACTCCCATCTTAACAAGCAGTTCTCTGACTCCTTGATCTCCAAACCGTACTCTGCGTTTTGGCGGCTTCCATCCTTCTTTATTTAACTGCTCAGCAATTTGCCTGGAAGTCAATCCCTCTTTAACCAATTGCTTGAGATGGTCTCTCAATTTATCATACTGACTCATTTTCTCCCAACTGCTAACAGGTCTTATTATCTTGTGTTCGCTCTTTCTACTACCTTTCCAATATATTATTACTTGCACCTGTTCACTATTTCCTATTATTTCTACTTCTATTTTCTCCACTAAATGACGAACTATTGCTTTACGTTCTGCATCCGTAGTATCCACACTACTCCATAAGGCTGGAATGGAATGGGCTAAACTACGAATCTCTTCTTGCTCTTGTACAGACAGAATTTTGGGCTGCTCGGATAGATATCGGTTATATTCTTCCTCAAGTGCTTTATGGGCTTTTAATTTTTCTTCCCATTCTTTTTCTAATTGCCGTGCAACTAGCCTATTTTCTGGTTCTACCAATCGATATTGGCGAGCAGCACGTTCAGCTTCATAACGTGCTCTGTCCAATCGTTGCTCAAACAACTGTTCTAATTGTCTGCGTTGTTTTTCCAATGCTTGAGCCGCTCTTAAACTCAATTCTAATGATGCTGGTTCTAAAGCTTTAAGCACCTGCTCACTGACAAATTCATTGAGCACCTCTCCAGATAGCCTTTGGCAGGATTTCTCTCCATAGTCACTATAAGGTCTGGTACACATATAGGTGATCTTATTATTGCTGTTGCCTGGGTATTTGACACCCATTCTTCTTTTACAAAAAGAACAGATAACTAATCCTGTCAAGATTGAAGGTCCATGCCTTATTGCTCCTAATTGACTTGCTCGATTTTGATTTGATTCTAGACGTTTCTGATTGAGCAGGTATTGCTCCCAACTGATATAACTTGGAAACTGATCTTTTATCAAAACCAGCCATTTCTCTGGTGGCATTACTACTCGACCTGTTGCAGACCGACCAGCTTGTTTACCTTTTGGGTCTATTTGGCGACGACCAAATGTATAAGCTCCAGCATAGATCGGGTGATGGAGCATATTACTCAAAGTCATGCGGTTGGCACGACGCCACACTAAATCCCCTTTTTCTGGACCAGAATGCAGACGAACTCCGATTTGAATATGGTGGGCTGCTAAATATTGAAGTACTCCATTAATGGTTCCATACTCAGAGAATTTTTGAAAAATTAGCCTGACAGTCGATTGAACTTGCTCATCCGGATCTAAACAAACTTCTCCATTAGGGCGGCGTATATAACCAATGGGAAGTATATGGATGATTTCCCCTCGACGTGCCTTATTAAGCTTACCTTGATAGAGACGTTGTTTAATGATGTGAAGTTCAGCTTCACTCATAGTACCTTTTAATCCTAACAGCAGTCTATCATTGTAGAGAGAAGGGTCATAGATTCCATCCATATCAGCGATGAGAGTGCCAAATAAGGCACATATCTCTAACAATTGATGCCAATCCTTACAAGAGCGCGCAAGGCGAGACATTTCAATGCCAATAATAATACCAACGTGATTGAGTCCTACCTCAGTAACTAATCGTTGAAAGCCTGGCCTTGCTTCTATTGAAGTGCCACTTCGTCCCAGGTCTTCATCTATTATTAGAACCCTTTCTTTAGACCAGCCTAACTGCTGAGCCTTATTTTGTAGGCCATATTGCAATTGGGTAGACTCAACATTATTGTTTACTTGTTGAATACTTGATTGACGAATATAAACCACTGCCAATCTTTCCCAATGATGAGGCGCTATTTTACTGGAAGGTAGAAAAGTTGCTGGGTTTTCTGAATTAAGGTTGAGATGGCTTATTTTCTTTTGTGACATTTGTTGCCTCCTTTATTGGTTTTGAGTGGCCTAGTTGTTTGGCTAAAATCCTGCTCAGCAGGCTTAGTAGTGATTCTTTTGCCTGGCTTGGAAGTTCTATCCACAGTTGGTTTATTACTGCCTGTGAATTTGCTTCCGGCGACAGTTTTATTAGTGGTTTCGTTAGAGCTTGCATAAGCTGTCCCTCTTTCAGTTTCTGAAGCTTGTTTCTTTATTTGCTTCAACCAACTGACCAGTCCTAATAATGCTTCTATGCTTATGCTCGCTTGATTTATAGAGGAATCTATAAGTGTTGTTTGAAGGGTATTAGCGATGGGGAGTGGAACTTTTTTTCCGCGATTGTAAGCAATTCTTGAATTTGACAACCTGTCAAGCGCGTAGTGAAAAAGTTGTCGTTGCCCATGTTGTCTTGGTCTGTATCGCTTATACTTTTATGCAACTGCTCAAGCCGCTGGCAAGCAAACATCGTCCGAGTGTTGGTAGCACTATAAAAACTATTGCTCCTCTCCTTGTTGTTCTTGACTCTCATCAGATTGTCAGACCTCTTGCCAATGGTTCGTTTCAAGTTGCTTGCTTTGATGATCTCGTTTCGGTTCTCAGGACAGCCTTTCCTCAGCTTCCTTGCCCTGAAAACCCTTTGATTTCTTAACTTTTATCTGGCCGCGTAAGGCCTGAACATTATTAATCCCTTCCATAGCTTCTCGTGTTTGCTCCTCTTTAGTAATTATTTGCATTAAGTTGTTGAACACCTTCGTAATAATTTATTAATTACATAAATAGGTTCGAATTAAGTTCATCAGTTAACAACAAGATAGTGTACGCTGAAAAGGTTATTGGGATCGGTCCAACACACCTGTGGATAAAAACCGGCAATGCGTGCCATTTCTTGTAACTCACTAATACTGTACTTGTAAGAATTCTCAGTATGGATCGACTCATCGCGCCGAAAGGTAATTTCAATATTATCAACACACACGCACTGATCTTTTTTGCTTACTAGATGCATTTCGATGCGTCCTTCTGTTTCGTTGTAAAAGGCATAATGATTAAAGCTAGCCAGATCGAAATTAGCATTTAATTGCCGATTGATACGGCTGAGCAAGTTAAGATTGAACTGAGCAGTGATTCCTAGAGAATCGTTATAAGCCGCGTTGAGTATCTGCGGGGATTTCTTTAAATCGACACCTATCAACAGTCCATCACCGGGCGTGAGCAAAGCCGCGCTCTGCTTAAGTAGCTGTAATGCTTCCGGCGGGGAAAGGTTTCCAATTGTCGAGCCAGGAAAGAATATTACTTTGCGAGCTGGCGTTACTCGGGAGTCAGGCAATTTATCAAGTTGCGTGTAATCAGCACAGACAGCAACTATCGAAAGAGTTGGGTAATCTTGTGCGAGATCAGGAGTATGTTGCAGAAGGTAATCTTTCGAGATATCTATCGGTAAATAGACTAATGGTTCCCATAATGCATCAAGCAGAATGCGGATCTTATGACTGTCGCCACTACCATACTCAATAATCATTGCGCGCTGCCCGATGAGCTTGCTAATTTCACCAGCAAATTCTTTGAGAATGGCTAGATCAGCTCGTGTCAAGTAGTATTCTGGCAGCTCGCAAATACGATCAAATAGTTGCGAACCTATTTTGTCATAGAAATATTTTGCTGGTGTCTCCTTCTGAGGTTTCGTCAGGCCATTCACAATATCATTACGGAAATGATCAGATTGAGCATAATCATAAAACTCAAAATGGTATAATTTTAACTGTTTCATATTTTACTTTAGCACTTATACCACGAAAACTACCGACTGATTATGTTCCTGCTAAAAATAGCCTTGAAACATCCAAGGCCGATCAATCTTCTTCGTACTTGAAGAGTTGTTTGGTTTCTTGCTTATTATGATGTTTAATATTTGGTGAACCAGTTAAGATCCAAGCTAATGAATATCCGCCACAAATCCCAGTTAACAGAAATACCAAATTTAATGCGGCTGAGAGCGTAAACTCATATTCCTGTGCTGAAATACTAACGATAATACTCACACATAAGATAATTGCGATAACACCAGTCAAAAAGATTAATAAAAATCGTATACCCATTTTTAACACCACTATTGTAATTCAGAGAATGGTTGCTCAGGCTCTATAATGGTATCTATTTGTGCATTACTTAAGTCTGGCTGTGACGATCTAAAAAGTGGTATAAGGAAAGGCGGGGCAATAAGCGTGGTAGCAACCGCCATAAATACTACTATCCCATAAAGAGCACCTGATAATACACCCAAACTTAAACCAAGTTGTGCGACAATTATGCCAACCTCCCCTCTTGGCACCATCCCCATTCCTATTTGTAGAGCAGTACGTTTACCATATGATATTGCTGGCAGACCACAACCAATCAATTTTGTCATCACAGCAATTAAAGTAGTTAGTAGAGCCAATATAATTACACTTCCATTACGAAAGACGCTAAGCTCCAGTTGTAATCCAATACCAACTAAGAAGAACGGTAGTAGGAATTCCATCACTGCTCCTGTCTGATGATGGAGATCGGTATCCTCACTTACTTCTGCAAGCGCCATGCCTGCTAAAAATGCGCCAATAATACCTGCTACCCCCGCAATTGTTGCAAGTAACGATAAACCAAAACAGAGTATTAGTCCGACAATGAAGAATGCATGTCCAATACGTAAATAGTCAACCTGCGGCTTTGTCTTTTGGGCTATCTTAGTACCAGCAAATAGTATAAACAGGGTAAAGCCAATTGATAGGGTGGCTGTTATTATAATTTCAACATAGTTGATCTTACCTTTAGCCATACTGCTAACAACGCCCAAGACCAACAACCCAAGAATGTCATCAATAACGGCAGCAGCTAAAATAATCTGACTTGCTTTAGTGCTTAGCTTATTCATTGCAGCAAGCACACGTGCAGTAATCCCGACACTGGTAGCAACCATTGCGGCTCCCAAAAAGAATCGCTCAATAGTTGGTGCTCCCCATAGAGTTAATAAACAATATCCAGCAACGAACGGGAGAATGACACCTAATACTGCAATCAATAAAGCATTTTTGCCAACCTTGAGAATAGCTTTGGGATTAACTTCCAAACCCACCGTGAACAGTAATAAAATCACACCTATTTCTGCTAATGCCCTGGTTACTTCCGTTTGGTTAACTAAACCGAGTACACTTGGCCCAATCAATACTCCGGCTAGAATTTCACCAACAACAGCAGGCTGTTTTAAGCGTTCAAAAATTTCTGCTGATAGTTTCGCTGCCGCAAAAATAATAAACAGGCTTAAAAGCATTTCATCAGCATGACCCCCAAATAGGAAAGCAAGTACACGAAGCTCCATCAGATGAATGAAATCAGCCATTTTTCACAGCTTTCTTCGTCACCAATCGATCTATTACTAATAACATTGTTAGCGCTGCTAACAATCTTGAATTTTTTGTTATAACAGATTAATCTGAAGGTAGCAACCCAAAAAGGACAGAACTTATGACTCGCAATTTAAGAAAGCAGAAAAAAGAGGCGGTAGTAAAGCTAACACCACTTTACCGCAATCAATGGATTAAGCGGGAGCCTAACACCGAGTTAGGGCATCGTATTGTTAGTGCTACGGTTGAGGAGTTTGCCGAAAAAGGTATGCTTGGTGCTAGAGTAGCTTCGATAACCAATCGCATTGGTACGGCTGATCCTGCATTCTATCGATATTTTGTCGGCCTTAAACAGGCAGTACTGTTTATTATGAGTGAATACTATTGGGCACCGTTGAACTTACGATTGACCCATTATCAAAAAATTACTAATGATCCTGCACAACTTTTTGAAGCAATAGTGGATGCACTGATATTTTCAGCAGAAGACGATCCCAGTCGTCCCTGGTTAGCAGAATCTAAGGTTTTTCGTATAGTGGTAGCCCAAATGCGCAATCCAGCTCTATTACCAGAATCATTACTGGATTCGGAATACCTGACATTCATTGCTAAACTTGAAGAGATTATCCAAACCGGCCAAGGACAAGGTATATTTACTAAGAAACTTCACCCTGCGTTAATAGCTCAACTGTTAGTGAGCAATCTACATGGGTTATTAATGTTGAATACCCTTGATTGTCAACCAATCATTGTATCTGTGGACAACATAAAAACGGTTGCTAAAACGATTGTTAGTTTTAACCAACCATAATTAGTATAAAATAACTACACCAAAAGTCATTGCAATGATCAGATTGCGATATGGAAAATCGATTGCCAACCCTAGTACCATTAGACTGGTTCAGCGAAATACTCGAGTGACTACCTCACTCTATGTCCGTGCCATAACTCCTCGTATCAGCGGGGCCGCACCGAACGCTCAGGAAATCATACCAGACTTGCTTCGCGACCTCCGCTGCATGTGCTTGTTAGGCGGTTGCTTGGCAGCAATGGAGGCCTTTCCAATCAAACTGTAAGGCGCACCGGCACTACTCCGTGCTGAAATGCCTTCAGTCGATCGCCCACAAGAAGCTTCACGAGTCCAGTGCGAACCAGAAACGGCACAAGTTGTAATGCCAGCTTGCTGATAGCCCGGTTCGAATCGAGGAACAGGCGAGCTTGCTTCTTTTGGTGTTCCTGAAGAGTGATAATTTCAGGCATTCGCTCGCTTTCTACTTGTCGAGCCGCAGCATCAATGGCGGCTAGATCACTCCCACTTGTTAGTACTGGGCAGAGATGATTGGCCGCCACTAACGCATCGCGTAGTGCTACATTGATGCCCTGCCCGCCGATAGGCGACATGGGGTGAGCCGCGTCACCGAGCAGAAGCAAGCCGGGGGCTGTCCAGGTAGTCAAACGGCCAACGACCACGTCCAACAAAACGGTGCGACTCACAGCCTCCCAGTGTTGCCGCAGGTGGGCAGCTAGTTCAGCCGACATCCGGGGGAGCAATTCTTCCATCATAACCTGTGTGCCGCTAGCACGGAGTTGTTTATAACTTCCTTTGACGATAGTAAAGCCGGTTTGCAGTTGACCATCACTGGTCGGAATGCCTCCGGTCAGGTAACCCGAACCAAACTCCAGCCGCACGGTTGTACGATCTGGCCAGAAATCTGGAAACGGCACTTTGAGCCATAATATGTCGAAGCTTTGTGGCGAGGTCAGTTCCACAAAAGGGCCGTGTCGGCGTAAAGTCGAATGGCGACCATCCGTGCCCACAACCAATTCAGCAGTGTACTCGCGCCTCCCTGCAGACGTATCGGCGATGACGCCAACAACTCGATCCCCTTCTCGTAACAAGTCCCGGACCGTGGCTCCAAGTTCGATCTGAAAAGATCTATACTGGTGAGCCTCGCTAACAAGCATTTGCAACAGTGCCGGTTGAGAAATAAAGCAGACGATAAAACCAAGCTGTTCGGTCGGGATTCTTACGCACACACGACCGCCCTGGTAAAGCTCCATCGTCTTGACAATGGCTTTGGGCAGTTGCATAAGTTTTTCGCCCAGTCCCATCTGCTGGAAGGCATCGATGCCGCTCGGCTGCAATCCCTCGCCTCGGAACAGACGTTCAAAATCGTGATATTTTTCCAGTAACAGTACGCTCACTCCGTTGCGCGCCATAAGGTAGGCGAGCGTAGCTCCCGCAGGACCTGCTCCCACAACAATTACCTTTTTATCTGTCATACGACTTGATCTTAACCTTTCTCTGCTTCTTAGCAGTCGTACATGTCAATCAAATACTGTTTAGGGTGAATAGTATTGATGCATTAATTCATAATGTTGATACTTCTACTTATATTTAACATAATATTAATAAGAAATTTATTAGTATTGCTAAC
>JBFLVQ010000358.1:0-9610 GCA_040758525.1 Acidobacteriota bacterium | reverse complement strand
TTTAGCTACTATTCTCTTGATTATTATACCCAGCCTGCTATCACAAAAAATAGTGACTAGCACAACGGCAAACGCTCTGCGGCAGCAACAGGCTAGCAGTGAGCTAGCGGTTGAACTGACCGATAATGCCTATCTACGTGCACAACATTTTTATAAACAGCGTGCCTTCCCATTCGAAAATATACCTAATGATTGGCGGATAAAAGCAATAAACCATGTTCGTGAAGAAATTACATTACAGTCCAAGATCCGCTCACAGGTATTGGAACCACTGCAGCCAATTGGACCTGCACCGATCACTGATGGACGAACCTTCGTAACACGACAGAATCTCTCCGGACGTATTACTGCACTTGCAATCGACCCGCAAAATCCTGCAATTATCTACTTAGGTACGGCACAAGGTGGTTTATGGCGATCGACTAATGCCGGGCAAAACTGGCAACCAATGACTGACAATGCTCCCACCTTAGCCATAGGCGCAGTTGCTATTGATCCAACTAATCGCAACACAATCTATATTGGTACAGGCGAAGGTAACCTTTCCGGAGATTCATTTGGTGGTATGGGAATATTAAAATCGACAGATGCTGGCGAAACTTGGATTAACCTAGCTATGAAGAGATTTGCTGGATGCTCATTTGCCGGACTGGTTATTGATCCAAATAATACCAATACGCTCTATGCTGCCATCAATCTGAGGTTCCGCGGACCTATGGTGACCGATTCGGTATCAAGCGGTATTTATAAATCGACAGATGGAGGTGTTAATTGGCGAGCTGTACTGCAAATGGGGTTACCACCATTTTTTAGCGCTGCTACCGATATTGAGATGGATCTCAGTAATCCTTCTGTGCTTTATGCAACGATACGTGGTCAAGGAGTATTTAAGACCAAAAATGGTGGCCGCAGTTGGATAAAATTGGCGGGCGGTCTACCAACCAGCAGTTTTGACCGTCCAGATATTGGTGTCTCGCGTTCGAACCCTAAAGTGCTTTATGCTGCTTTTGGCGATAGAAGAACCGGAGACCTGCTCAATATTTTCAAATCTACAAATGCAGGCAAGAGTTGGAAGATTGTTGCACAGCCTCCCCCCACTATCTTTGGCAATATTTGCCAGTGTTTCTACGATAATGTCATCAGCATTGATCCCACCAATGCAGATGTCGTCTACTATGGTGGCGTAGGTTTATATAAGAGTGTTAATGGTGGCAAGTCCTGGCGTGACCTAAGTGCCAGCGATATTGGTCTGCACGAAGACTTTCATGCAATAGCATTTGTGCCTGGCAATGCTAACCAACTATTTGTTGGTAATGATGGTGGCATATGGTCTTCACCTGATGCTGGTAACACTTGGGTCAATCTTAATAATGATCTCAGTCTCACTCAATTTGAGAGTGTTACCATACATCCTACAGATGCTAAGATCGGTTTTGGCGGTTCCCAAGACAATGGCACAATTCAATTTACTGGTGATAGCTGGCAACAGGTCGAGGCTGCTGATGGCGGGGTGGTAGCAATTGATCAAAGTAATCCAGATATTGTCTATCACTTATTTCAATCGCCATTATTGCGTGGGCCAGTACGTTCCAATCAAGGCGGTAAACCGGGCACATTTGTACGCGCCACTACTGGTATAGATCAGAGCGATGGCGCACTCTTCTATGCGCCATTCATTCTTGATGTGAATAATCCATCGACACTCTATTACGGCACATTGCGTCTATACCGTTCTACTAATCAAGGGCGTAACTGGACAGCAATAACCAGTCAATTGGCTTCTTCAGGGCTAATCTCTGCTATCGCAGTAGCGCCAAGCACACCCAAAGTAATTTATACGGCCTACTCTAATGGTGCAATCTTCGCTAGTACCAATGGTGGCACGACCTTTGAGAATGTTACTGGTGATCTGCCCATGCGGTTCATTTCAGATATAGCTGTTGATCCAAATAGACCTTCAACTGTCTATGTAACACTATCAGGCTTTCTTTCTGGGCATGTCTTTAAGAGTACTAGTGGCGGCAGCAAATGGAAGAATATTAGTAGCAATCTCCCTGATGTGCCAGCTAATACACTGGTTATCAATGCAGTTAATCCACAACAGCTATTTTTAGGAAATGATATTGGCCTCTTTCAATCTGATGATGGCGGTAATATCTGGACACTTGTACCTGGTATGCCCTTTGTCAGTGTCTTTGATATCGCGATAAATGAAAGACTAGGCATTCTACGTGCTGCTACACATGGCCGTGGCATGTATGAGCTGAAATTAGCTACCACGCTTACCAAGAATAAAGGATCTTCACTGATAAGGTGAGATTCTTACTGCAACCACGAAGATCATGAAGATTTATAATTATCTTTTTATAATCTTCGTGGTTGCCAGATCAAAATAGTAGTAGTAATACTACATCTTATCACTTCACTTAAGATAAATCCCCACACACGGAAAAGTTTTTCAAAGATGGAGGTATTGAGTTAATATCAGTAGGCTTAAATTCATTAACAATACTTTATCCTTTAAGGTTTATGTCAGCAAAAAATCACACAGCTATGCGGGTGCTCCATATCGTTCCATCACTTTTTAGTCGCAATGGTGGAATTGTTGGTGGTGCCGAGCGTTATGCGCTAGAACTTGCCCGTCATATGGCAAATGAAGTCCCTACTACATTAGTCAGTTTTGCTGATGAAGCACACGAAGAGACATTAGGACAATTACGAATACGAGTGATAGGGAGTCCCTGGTATGTGCGTGGCCAACGTACTAATCCAGTAGCATTACCGCTACTTGGAGAATTACGCCGAGCCAGCGTTGTGCATTGCCACCAACAGCACACTTTGACCAGTAGTTTAGCTGCCTTTGTTTGTCGTATTTCCGGGCGACGTGTCTTTGTCACAGAACTAGGTGGAGGAGGTTGGGATATATCGGCATTTGTCTCTACTGATCACTGGTATCATGGCCATCTACATATTAGTGAATATAGCCGTCATACCTATGGCCATGATCGCTTAACACGCGCACATATTATCCTGGGGGGGGTAGATACAGAGAAATTCTCGCCTGATGAGTCGGTTCAACGTGATGGCACAGTGATCTTCGTAGGTCGATTATTGCCACATAAGGGAGTAGACTATTTGATCAATGCGGTTGCCTCCGACATGCCTTTGGAAATAATCGGACAGCCCTATTTGGAACGATTTGTAAATGATCTTAAATCTCTTGCCGTAGGCAAGCATGTCTCTTTTCGCCATGATTGCGATGATGCTGGACTGATACGAGCTTATCGTAGAGCCTTATGCATAGTATTGCCAAGTGTCTATAAAGGCATGTATGGGTTGGAAACAAAAGTCCCGGAATTGCTTGGGCAGACACTGTTGGAAGGTATGGCATGTGGCACACCGGCAATCTGCACTAATGTGGCAAGCATGCCGGAAGTTGTTGAGGATGGTATCAGTGGTTTTATTGTACCACCTAACGACTCTGTATCACTGGGTGAGAAGTTGTGTTGGTTGCGTGAGCACCCTGAAGACGCCAAGAAGATGGGTTGTGCTGCGCGCCGTCGTGTGTTGGAGAAATTTACTTGGCCAGTGGTGGTACACCGCTGCCTAGATATTTATAGAGGAGCAGAATGAGCGTACTTCAAAAGATTGCCGGCAAGACTGCTGGTGCGATTGGGCGCGACTCCTGGCTGGTTCGTAAACTACGGCCAGCATATGAATCTTTACTAGACCTGACTACAGGAGGAAAGGGTATTCCTTGGATCATCAATGGTGTCACTTACCGTATAGATCCACATCACCGCCACCGTTTAGGACAAGATTATGATGCTCCTGTGGCAACTTTTTTACGTGAACAGGTTAAGCCTGGTGCCATATGCTTGGATGTAGGTGCCAATGTTGGTGTTTATGTGTTGCAATTTGCCTATTGGTCGCGCCCACACGGACGTGTGATCGCTTTTGAACCCAATCCAGGTGCTCTCAAAGTCTTACGTAAACATATAGAGCTTAATGATCTCACTGAGCGTGTTGAAGTAGTGCCTGCCGCAGTTGCTGCATTAGCCGGTGAGGCAACTATGTACGCTGCTGATAGTGATGGTATGAGTCGCCTGGGTGCGCCAAATAGAGCGCTTGAGAATCGTGTCTCGCAGATTAAGGTACCATTGGTTACTCTTGATGAATATTGTCGAAACCATTCTATTGTGCCGGATTGGCTGTTTATTGATATTGAAGGTTTTGAGATTGCGGCATTGGCGGGCGCACGGGAAATTATTAAAAGTCGGGGTAAGGAGTTAGGAATAATTGTAGAGATGCATCCAGATGTATGGGATTCTGCTGACACTACGCTAGAACAGGCGAAATCACTATTAGCAGAATTGGGCCTGCGCGTAGAGGCGCTTACTGGTCAGCGTGATCCTTTGAATGAACATGGATTAACCTATCTGGCACATCTATAAGCTAACGCGAAACGCGAGCGATAATGTCGATGATATTGCCAAATCCAAAGAGATTTTGTGTATGCGCTAATACTGTTGCTACTGGTTTCATAACACCATCAAATAGTTGTGTGTGAGTTTTTTTGTAGGTTGTTGCCGGCAGCGCTGCTTGATCTATCGAGGCTGTTGCTACGCTGTTGTCTGGTAAAGACCAGGGTATTTTGCCAGTAAGCAACCGCTTAAGTAGATTTCTTGCGCTTGCCAATGTTGTTGCAGGACTATGCCAAGGATCATAAGTTACGGTTGTAAGAGTTTCGAAGCCTTCTTGAGCAAGAATTTGTGAGAGTGCGGCAGGACTGTAAAAATAGACATGTTGAGGGAAATTGAGTAAACCCCAACATTCTCTAGTTAAATAGCGCTCCCAACAGCGGAAGTTAGGTAACTGTAGATGTAGCCAACCACCGGGTTTTAATGCTTGGCGTAATGCTTTAATCCATTGTCTGGGAGTATATAGGTGCTCAAGTACAGCATAGGATCCGATCACATCGAGTGATCCAGGTGGAATTGATAGTGTAGCAAAATCACCGATGGCAACCTCTATATTGTGTCTGGCTTTAATAAACTCAAAAGTGTTTAATCCATATTCACAACCTTGTATCTGCCAGCCTTGGTTACGTAGATAAGCAAGAAAATTACCATCACCACAGCCAATCTCATATATATTTCTTCTTTCAACAGGTACAAATCTCTCTAAGCGTTTGCGTCGGAACAGGAAAGTTGGGTTGGCCAGTTGGTTAGCCAACTCCTCTTTTGATATTAACGCACTCTCAGCCGTATAATAGTCTTGATAGATTAGATCTAACTTATTGAATGCGATACGATGATAGAGACGGCTTACCTGGCAATCGCTACATTGCACATAATCTTTTTGATAAACGCTAAAGAGTTTCTGATAGCGTTGTGAACCACAGAGTTGGCAAATCTCAGCAGTTTCCCAAATCTGTTGTGCGGTCGTGGTAACTGGCACTGTCATCTATTTTGCCTCCTGGCTAGACAGGGTAGGATTTTACAAGAGCGAAAACATCTGGTGCAATCTATTTACCAGATTTATTATGAAAAATTTGGTTATCATATAGCCAATTTTCTGGAGGAAGCTTGCGGCTGCTGCAGATCAATCATCTATACAGTCCTGTAGGTGGTAGCGAGACCTACTTGCTGACTGTGTTGCCGGCATTGCAGCGCGCTGGAGTAGAAGTAGCAATAATCTATTGCCAACTTACTGGGCAGGAGTTTGCTACTGGGCAGTGGCCAGAAATATATCTTCCTGCGCTTTGGCGTGAATGTGGACTACCACACCAAGAGCGAAAGCGATTATTGCTTACTGAGATCGAGCGTTTCAATCCAGATCTGATACAGATCAATAATCTAGATGAGCCGATTATAGTAGAATGGTTGTGTCAATCGCGTCCAACCGTACAACTGGTGCATGCTCAATATCCTATCTCTTGCCCAGGAAATGCAAAGTTTATTGCTAAAGGCCGTGAGATCTGTCAGCGTGCAGTTGGTCCTTTCTGTCTGATTGCGCCTTATCTACAGCGTTGTGGTAGCTTGCGTCCTTGGTTTCATCTACCACGCTATTTTCGTGCTAAAAACTATCTAAAAGCGATGACTGGCCTACGGCGTATTATCGTAGCAAGTAACTATATGCGTGCAGAGATGCTCCTTAATGGTATTCCAACAGAGAAGGTGGTAGTTGTACCATTGCCAGGACAACACCAAGATATTGAAGTTACGTTTAATAACAGTAGTTCTTGCCCAATAGTACTATTCGGTGGCCGTCTCACCGATCAGAAAGGTGGCGATCTGTTATTAGCTTCTCTTGCTCAGGTACAGACATCCTGCCAACTTGTGATCGTGGGTGATGGAGCACAGAGAAGTTTGTTAGAAGATCTTGCCGGTAATCTTCCTGAACGTCATCAGGTTCACTTTACTGGTTGGTTAAAGAGGGAAGAACTCGATTCTTGGTACAGACGTGCAACTGTGGTGGCAGTGCCTTCGGTATGGGCTGAACCATTTGGATTAATGGGATTGGAAGCAATGGCGCATGCCAAGCCAATAGTTGCCTTTGATCGTGGTGGTATTGGTGAATGGCTAGAGAATGGAGTAAATGGATTCTTAGTTGCTGCCAAGGACACCAGAGCCTTTGCTGCAGCATTGGATAGACTGCTTAGCGATCTTGCACAAGCGCATAAAATGGGCTTAGCTGGGTATGCATTACTAAAAGAAAAATTTTCTCTTTCTCGTCATATTGCCCGGCTTATGGAAATCTATCAAACAGCGTTAGGTGGATAATCTAGTATGCATATCTGCCTGATCACATCGCGTATTCCTCCAATTCGCTGTGGTGTAGGAGACTACACAGTGCAACTTGCTGATGCACTACACACAGCGGGAATGCGTGTAACGATCCTTACTGGTAAGGATCAAGTTGATCATCTACCCAATAATTCGATCCAGATCCGTAATGTGCTATCAGATTGGCGTGCCCGTGGAATGATCCAACTTGTACAGGAGATTACACGTTTACGACCAGATAGAATTATTATTCAATGGGTGCCTTTCCTATATGATCGTTTTGGAGTAAATATCTGGTTACCATTTACGGCTGCCTATTTACGATTAATGGGCTATTTTGTACAGATGATGGTGCATGAACTATGGGTGCCGCTCAACAGTTGGCAATATCGTATTACTGGACCATTGCAACGTCTCTTACTCTCTTTTCTTATTCTTGTGAGTAATAAGATTGCTGTTAGTACTACTGGGCCAACACGTATGTTACAGAGCTTCTTTCCTTGGCGTCGGCGCGATATCTATTGGGTACCGGTTGGCTCAAATATCCCTGTTGTCGAGATTACTCCGGTATTATACACGCAGTTAAGAATGGAAGCAGGAATTGCTGAACAGGCATTGGTGTTAGCTCTCTTCAGCCCTTTTGGCGCTGGTAAGGGACTGGATCTAATTGAGAGTTGTTGGCAGCAGATTGCCGATAAGGATGTGCAGTTAATAGTAATTGGCGCGACCGCAGCAGAAGCGACTACTGCGTTGCCACAATTAGCTACCGACAAACGAGTAAAATTCCTTGGTTATCTTGAACCATCGGCGGTGTCGTGTTGGCTGCAGAATGCAGACCTCTTACTTGCTCCTTTTATTGATGGTATGTCGGCTCGACGTACCTCGGCATTGGCTGCGCTTGCACATGGTCTTGCTGTAGTATCCACACGAGGACCACTCTTTGATGAGGAGATCTTTGGACATGGCGCGCTGGCTATTACTGATTATGATAGTACACAATTCACTGCTGCAGTGCAGGCATTAATACAAGATGCTACCAGACGTCATGAGTTGGCAGTAGCCGCACGAGTGCTGTTTACTGAGTATTTTAGCTGGCCTGCGATCGTAGCGAGATTGTTAGGAGAAGAAAGCGTAAAAATTTCTTAATGGAAATGAGAAATGGCAAATATCGAATACTGTATGTAACACCCTGGGCAGAATTGGGTGGTGCTGAAGTGATGCTTTTCAATATTGTCAAGTATCACAATCGCACACGCTTTGAACCAGTAGTCTGTTTTCTAAGACCGGGTCCGCTGGTTGAGCGTATGCGTGAGCTAGACTGCGAAGTTGTAGTAGTGCCAACAGGGCGTATGCGTCAACTGAGTGCCACGTTACGCGCCATTACTAGTCTACGTACTTTAATAAGACAATCTAACATCGCGCTTGTGCATAGTAGTATGGCTTGGGCGCATGCTTTTGGTGGTAGTGCTGCTTGGCTTGCTGGTGTGCCGGCAGTATGGTTTCAGCATGGTTATGCGGCTGGACGTACTATGCTTGATCGTGTTGCTGGTCGTATTCCTGCACATTCGCTTTATGTTAATTCGCAGTCTACCGAACGTGCGCAGCGTGCAGTGCATACTGCTGCAAGATCTGTGCAGTTGGTCTATTGTGGATTAGATATGAATCGCTGGGTATTGGATCCTGCAACCGGATTGGCATTACGCCATGAATTCTCTATTCCAGAACATTCTACGCTAATTGTTATGCCAGGTCGGCTAGAGCGTTGGAAGGGGCAACATATCTTTATTGAGGCAGCCGCGCAAGTACTCCAACAACACCCAGATAGTCGCTTTCTCATTGTTGGTGATACACTCTTCTCTCTTGCCCCTGAATATAAAGAGGAATTGCGTGCACAGGTAGAAAGATTGGGTCTCACAGAGCAGATAAAATTTGCTGGTATGCGAGAAGATATGGTAGCAATATATTCTGCTGCAGATATTGTCATACACGCTTCTCTTACTCCTGAGCCATTTGGATTAATAATCGCAGAGGCAATGGCTATGCGCCGTCCTGTTATTGCCAGTGATAGTGGTGGTCCACAGGAGATTGTGATATCAGGTGAAACTGGCTACCTTGTACCATCTGGTGATATAACAACACTAGCTGCACGTATTATGGAATTGATAAATACGCCACAATTACGTGCAGATATGGGAGCAGCAGGCTATACACGAGTACATGAGCGTTTCTCTATGGAGCGGGTGATTGCACAGTTGGAAACTGATTACGAACAGATTCTAACTAAGAAATAGATCGCTTACCCTAAACTCAGGTGTAATTTCGCAATGAGAAAACTATTTATCTTTTTTATGCTTTTCATTATTAGTTTTGAAGTAACTTGTATTTCAAATTATCCTAATTACAAAGCATACCAAAAGAATGGTGATATTATTCAGAATCTATTTGTTTATAACAAAAATGATATCTTAAATTATTTGAAAAGTCGTAATGTAACAGATCTTAATGAGAATTTCTTTACCTTAAAAAAGAACTCTCTTGGCACAGTAGTCTATCTTTTTGAAGAAGAAAAGAACAGAGACGATAAATATTGCGTTTCTATTCTTTCTTTTGATGGTGGCTTTAAGAAGCTGGAATTTAAAAGAAAGCCGCTTGCATTAAATGATAATGGAGAAATTGTAGCCTGGTTAAACGACGAGAGTATTCAGTTTAATAATGGAGACTCAATACCATTACAAAAATTTGGCGGTAGATATAATAATTGGGGCTTTGAACCAAGTGGGAAATACTTCTTTATAGAAAAGAAACAAGGAGTAATAGAACTA
>JBFLVQ010000357.1:0-9615 GCA_040758525.1 Acidobacteriota bacterium | reverse complement strand
CTTTACATTCTCTTCATTGGCCTGCTTTCGCAAAAAGACTGTTACTTGGTCAGGAGAGAAGAGCCGTGCGATGCCATTAACCTCCTCGCCACTCTTTGTCAACCTACCAAATCGCAGAGGTTTACCATCAGCAAAGAGGCTACGTTCTGTCAGGCTCACGGCATTTGTATTAGTAGTCTTCTCATCAGGGTAGATCGGATCGGCATAGGCAAGAAACATTTTCCTAGACGAATGAATCTCTCTCTTCTCTTCAAGCAGGCTTGCCAGTACGCTTGCAGAAGGAGCGTAACTTATTGAATAGTCACGAACCATATATGGTAATAACCGCCAATTTCCACTGCTGATACCTTTAGTATCAGACTTCAAGAGAACTTCAAAAGGTAGATAATGTAGAATCCCATCAGGCACGACAATTAAATGTTGTTTGCCAGTAAGCAGACTATCAGCAGGTTGAATCAATTCACGGTAGAGCGCTCTAGCTTCTTTAAGATAGCTTGAAAAGGTAGTTCGACCGGGTTTAATCAGCAACTCGCGCAAGCGCTTGACCTGTTCCACAATGGTAGTAGCTGGTGAGAGTCGTATGACAAGATTTTTTTCTCTACTTACGGCAAAAAGAAGCGACTCTTTTTCACCCAGTGAATAGGATAGTAGTACGCTATGCTCATCAAGCAATTGTTGCACCTGTGCCAGCCGAATCGGTTCAGGATATTGTAAGGTGGCATAACGTGGATGCTGACGACGAATCTCGCGCTGTAGGTTTTGCCGCTCTTCATCAGTAGTGTTCAATGCTATCTGTAGATTTTTGATCTTAGCAGCAGTGGAGTCGGGAAGTTGATACTCTTTAATCAAACTTGCTTGAATATAAGTAATACGATTCTGTATCTCCTGCTGACGTTGGCGTAGAGTTGCATCAATATCCTGATCTATATTAACTTTGGCCTCGGCCATCAGATCCAACAAGGCACGGGCACGGCTACGCTCAGTATAGTAGAATGCCTCTGCCTGATAGCCCTTAGTTGGATCTTTATCTGCTAAACGGGCTAGCAGCGTGATGAGATGTTTGTAGATATCTACTTTATCTTGGAAAAAACCGGCTTTCTCTTCATCTATAGTTAGCTGGCTACGCACTTGTTCGATTGCTTCAATAGCCTGACGGTAATGGGTAAAAGCCTCATCCAACCGGCTTGTAGACTCATAAAGAGCAGCTAATCCAGCTTCAGCTTGTAAGATTGTCTCAGGAGTCTTCTTTTCAATCGCAATGGCTAATGATTTTTTATAATTCTCTTCCGCTTCATGAGAATTTTCTAACTTAAATTCCAGTTCAGCTAATCTAAGTAGGATCTGTTCCTCAACAGTTGCCACTGCTTTAGTGCCAACTGGAGCGGTAAGCTCAGCGGCAACTTTCAAAGCGTTTTGATAGCATTGCCTGGCCTCAGCATATTTTGCGTTAGCAGCATGTAGCTGGCCAATATAAGTGAGCCTTACTGCCTCATCTCGCTTATTACCAGTAACTTTTGCAATTCTTAATGCCTCACTGTAATCATCTAACGCTTGATTATTTTTTTGCAATTTACTGTAGATGGTAGCGCGCTTTTCTAGGAAATAACCTTGTTGTGCAGGATTGTCGATCTTCTCTACAATCTTCAAAGCAGATTCAATATATTTCAGGGCTTGGTCCGGATCTCCTAAGTTACTATAGACTAGACTGACACTGCCTAATTGACTTGCTTGACTTGCTAAATCCCCCCGTTGTTGAGCAATCTCGGCGGCTTGTAGATAGCCACTGATGGCAGGGGAATAATTGGCCAATTGGGTATGTATATCTGCGATCAGTCCTATGGTTCTTCCTTCAAGTTCCTTATACGATATTTCTCGAGCAAGCCTTGCGGCTTGTTGATAGGCGTCCAATGCTTCTTGTGGCCTTCCTGTATATTGGTACACAACGCCAATATAGGTTAGGCAAACCGGTTCTATTCCTGGAAGTTCGATCTCACGAGTAATTGCTATTGCTTGTTGTGAATTTTTTAGCACTTGCTGGTAATCGCCCAAGTAGCTCTGTATATATCCTAAGCCTGCACTTACTATACATTTCCATTCCAGATCATTACTCTCTTCTGCTTTTGCCAACATCACTTTGAGCCAGGCATTCAGCTCATCAGTTTTTTGCGTTTCACGATAGACATAATACTTATCGTAATAAGGCTGCCAAGGTCGTTTGTCTAGCCGCAATGCCTCGTTTAGTGGAGCTAAAGCATCTGTGAGCTTTTCAGTCTGAACATATAAATGGCCAAGGCCATAATGTGCGGCGGCATTATTAGGATCGGCCTGAATCGCATTAACTAGCAATTTTTCTACTTCGGGGCCTTTTTTAAGATTAATAGCAATTTCAACCAGTTGAGAATAAGCAGCAGTGAAGCCAGGCGCCAATTCAATACATTTTGTGATATAGGTCTGCGCGCGCTCCGATGCATTAATTTTATGAAATAGCGCTAGACCATAATAGGGGTAGGCGTTTTGAGGATCTTTGCCGAGCAGACTCTGATAATAATTCTCTGCCGCTTCAGGCTGGCCAGCCTGATTATAGACTATATTTAGTCTGGCATAGGCACGATTAAAGGCAGGGGAGCGTTCGATTATTGTCTTCAGAGTTTCTACTGCTTCGTTGTATCGCCGCGCTTTCTGCTGTTTTAATGCACGATTGTAAGCTTCTACACTATTAAACTGCGGATCCGCAGTTCCTACCTGTGCCGAGGTGATAATGGTCTGCCAGCCAAACAGGAGAAGAAAAAATAAGGTTTTCCCTATTGTCAGCCTAAACATTGATTGTCAGCTCCACAAAGTTTGATCTATTTTATTGCCACTATCTTGACAAGGTCGCTCTAAGTTTTCAAGAACGACTTTTAATAGGGAATAATGCTACAGGTAAAAATACTGTATAGATCTTGAAAATTGATCTTGTTTATAGAAATTGACTAAACAAATTTGAATGGTATAGGTCTTAATCAATGGTTTCGGTGAAATGTAAGAATGATAGAGCTTAACTTCGAGAAAGGATAAAAAAATGGCTAAGATTAATCTTAAAATGGCACTATTTCTAATAGTGGTGGCATTGGTTTTACCTGGAGTGGTCTGTGCACAGAAGCGTGTGCCTGAGAGACAATCCAGCACCCTATCAGAAGTAGAAGTGCGAGAATATATTTCTGAGAATGGTTATGGAATCAGGATCTCTGCACTTGGCAATCTTGTCGGGCTAAAAGGTTCTAATGGATATGAATATATAAACCGTGAGCGTACTCGTGAAGGCTATTTATTAGCTTATAGAGTCGCTGAAAAGGGTGAACTGGTTTTATATGATATTTTTGATAAGTATAGTAGTGTCTTAAAACCTGATCAGCGCGATCTTGTTGCGGTTTCTTTTGATGGTCCAGAAACCGGCAGCAGATTCTCCATCGGCACTATTGTGAATGTAACGGTAGTAGTAACGACAGCAGATGGCCGGATCAATCTCACACATAGTTTTACTTGGTTGGCTGGCACAGGTCGGGTCACAATAAAAACCGAAATAAGGGCTGGTAAGACAACTGATATTCCTGTTGAGTTGATCGCTTTCAAACGATTTGTAGATATTAATATAACTTCTCAAAGCACAACTACGACAGGTGGCACCGGCACAACTACAACCATTGAACAATGGAATCACAATGCTCCTGACTTGGAAGGTAGTGACAGCTTGGTAGCACAGTACTGTAACTGTCTTCCTAAACCGCCCGGACCACCTGTACCGATAGAATTAGTGAATATCAAAGGTATCAATACTGACAGGATGCTTATCACAGCCGCTAGTGATCTTTCTGAGACTACTAGAGCACGTCTAGGTGAATCCCTACCCAAGAGCCTTTGGCTAGGAGATAATCAAGGAATATTGGGTTGGTTAACCAGAGTCAGATTAGAACCGGAAGTGTCAACCAGTTTTACCACCAATATAGAGCTTGCTCCTGCCACATATACCTCTAGATAACCTACTATGTTTTAGCTACCTGTTAAATACCACACCGCTTCTGGGTTTTGTTCAAGTAGGCAATGTCCGATTTTGGACAATGCGATCCCAGAAGCGGAGAACAATGTCCTCTCAGCTATTCTGGTCTGCCTACTAAATATATTAAAATCAGTCAATTCTCTAATTGTTTAGAATGGCACACGGCTTTCCTATAGGTTAGCTGGAGGAATAATGGACATCCCACGTAAATCTCAAACTCGTAATCGTCGTCTACGCCGTATACTATACATTCTTTTTAGCCTGGGTATTATTGTTCTTATTACCTTAGGTCTTTCCCGACTTAAACCTGCCGCTCCCACTGTGGAGCGTGGCACGGTATGGATCGATACAGTAAAGCGAGGCTTAATGGTGCGCCAAGTGCGTGGTATAGGCTCGCTTGTGCCAGAAGAGATACGCTGGATTCCGGCAGTCACAGAAGGCCGTGTAGAACGTATCTTGATCAAACCTGGTACAGCCGTAAAAACAGATACCATACTAGTGGAACTGAGCAATCCCGATCTTGAGTTGGCTGCGCTGGATGCAGAGATGCAACTGAAAGCGGAAGAGGCACGCTATACTGATCTACGTGTACGCTTATCTAGTCAACTGCTCGATCAGCAAGCCACCGCCGCCACTGTGCAGGCCGACTATAATCAGGCTAAACTACAGGCTGAAGCCAATGTAGAACTAGCCAAACAGGGCTTACTTTCAGAACTTACTCTCAAACTTTCCAAAACTAAAGCAGAAGAGCTGGCGACTCGTCATGAAATTGAGCAGAAGCGCCTAAGCATCAGCTCAGAATCTGCACAAGCGCAACTGGTCTCACAGCAGGCACGTATAGAGCAGTTGCGCGCATTGCTAGAACATAACCGTAGTCGTGTCGAGGCATTAAAAGTGCGCGCCGGTGCCAATGGAGTACTACAACAGTTGCCACTAGATGTTGGCCAACGTGTTACTCCAGGAACAAACCTGGCTCGTGTTGCTGAACCTACTCGCTTGAAAGCCGAATTAAAGATTACAGCAACTCTAGCTAAAGATATACAACTTGGTCAACAAACAGTGATCGATACACATAATGGCACCATCCCGGGTAAGGTTGTGCGGATAGATCCAGCCGTACAGAATGATACCGTTACCGTCGATGTAGCATTGGAAGGACCATTGCCACAAGGCGCACGACCCGACTTGAGTGTTGATGGTACGATCGAACTGGAGCGCTTAGAAGATGTACTCTATGTTGGCCGTCCTGTACAAAGTCAGGCTAATAGTGTAATAGGCCTATTCAAAGTTATCGAGGAAGGTAGTGGCGCCTTACGTATACAGGTAAAACTTGGACGTAGTTCTGTTAATACCGTTGAAATTCTCGAAGGTTTACAAGCTGGTGATCGAGTAGTCCTATCCGATACATCTGCCTGGGATGCCTTCAACCAGATCCGTTTCAAATAATAGTCTCTTTATTAGAGCAGGAGGAAGAATAGTTTATGAGCACACCCGATCGAGCATTGATTCGCCTAGAAGGCGTCACCAAGATCTTTTACACTGATGAGGTAGAAACGCATGCCCTTGCTGGTATACATCTAGAGATCAAATCGGGTGAGTATATATCCATTGCGGGTCCTTCTGGATGTGGGAAATCGACTCTGTTGGCGGTCTTGGGATTACTCGATTCGCCTTCCGAAGGCACTTATGTGCTTAATGGCCGTCCTGTAGAGAATATTAGTGCAGCAGATCGAGCGCGTATTCGCAATCGTGAGATCGGTTTCATTTTCCAAAACTTCAATCTGATTGGTGATCTTACTGTCTACGAGAATGTAGAACTACCGCTTACTTATCGTGGTATGGAGGCAAGCGAGCGCAAAAACCGTGTCAATGAAGCACTGGAAAAAGTAGGTATGGCGCATCGTGCTAAGCATCTGCCTAGCCAGCTTTCTGGCGGTCAACAACAACGTGTCGCCGTCGCCCGTGCAATTGCTGGCCAGCCGCTGATACTGATGGCAGATGAACCTACTGGTAATCTGGATTCAAGAAATGGTGAAGCGGTGATGGAGTTGCTGCGTGAATTGCATCAGGCGGGCGCAACTATATGTATGGTGACACACGATCCACGTTTTGCAAATCATGCCGATCGTGTCATACATCTATTTGACGGACGTATTGTAGAAGAGAGCCGCCAGCCGGCATTTTGAGCAGTTTGATAAAATTAAGTGGAATTACCAGGGCGCAAAGCGCGCTTAGATAAAATCTGGCTCCGCTTTGTGCCCTTTGCCGTTAAAATATCAGTATTATGTTATACTTGGTTAACCACAATAGTTACGATGAAAAATTTTGACTCATTCACAGCAAAAATCTTAATCGCTGACGATCAACACCATGTTCTTGAGGCGTTGCGTCTGTTGCTGAAGACCGAAGGCTATCAGGCTGAGACAGTGACTTCACCAACTGCCGTGCTGGAGGCAGTGAGTGCGCGGGATTTCGATGTACTGCTAATCGATCTTAACTACACCCGCGATACCACCTCTGGTCAAGAAGGGCTAGATCTATTGGCGCGTATTAAGGCGATTGATAGTACCCTGCCAATCGTAGTGATGACAGCCTGGGGTAGTGTAGAACTGGCCGTTACGGCAATGCGTCGTGGTGCTGGTGATTTCATTCAAAAACCCTGGGAGAATGAACGGCTGCTGGCAATCTTACGCACACAGATCGAACTAGGCAAAGCACTACGTCGTGGTCAACAGCTAGAGGCAGAAAACCGGCTATTACGCAATGAAGCGCCGACCAAGCTACTGGCCGAGTCTCCTGCTATGCAACCAGTATTGCAACTTATTGCTAGAGTCGGTCGCTCAGATGCCAATGTGCTGATCACAGGTGAGAATGGCACCGGCAAGGGAGTTGTTGCACAAGCGCTCCATGCTGTCTCAGAGCGTGCCAGCAAGCCATTAATCACTGTTAATGTTGGTGGCCTTTCAGAAGGTGTATTTGAAAGTGAACTCTTTGGTCATGTGAAAGGCGCTTTTACTGATGCCAAAACCGATCGAGTTGGCCGTTTTGAACTGGCCGATGGTAGCACGCTCTTTCTTGATGAGATTGCCAATGTGCCGCTCAATCTACAATCCAAGTTGCTACGTGTGTTAGAGACAGGAGAATTTGAACGCGTCGGAGCTTCTAAAACTCGTCGAGTAAATGTACGTATCCTCTCTGCCACTAATGCTGACCTAAACGAAGAAGCCGCTGCCGGACGTTTCCGCCAAGATCTACTCTTTCGCCTCAATACAATCGAGATACGATTGCCGGCCTTGCGCGATCGGCGTGAAGATATTCCCTTGCTGGCACAACATTTTCTACGCCAGCATGCACTACGTTATCGAAAGAAGGTTAATGGTTTTGAGACTGCAGCAATGCAACTGCTGCTTAAACATCCTTGGCCAGGAAATGTGCGCGAACTCGATCATGCTCTTGAGCGTGCCGTACTAATGGCGCAAGGTGAGCTTATTACTACTGTAGATTTGGGCTTGCGTGCTGATAATACCAGTCCATTTAAGCTAGAAGATCTAAGCCTGGAAGAAGTGGAATGTTTGCTCATTAAAAAAGCTTTGGCCCGTTTTGACGGCAATGTCAGTCGCGCTGCAGAAGCATTGGGACTAAGCCGCAGTGCTCTTTACCGCCGCTTACAACGTTATGGCCTATGAAAGGGCAGCGAAAACTTACTAGACAGCGTTTGAGTTATGAACGCCGTATTATTATGCTGGGATTATGGGCCGGTTTGCCTGGCGCCACAGTTGCCCTAATACTACTTTGGCATGGCGATTACACTGCTAAATTACAATGGACATTGACCCTTTTTATCCTGCTTGGTTGGCTAGGGTCAGTCTTTGTTCTGCGAGAGCGAGTAGTAATCACATTGCAAACAATCTTCAACCTGCTAGCAGCATTACGCGAGGGTGACTATTCAATACGTGTGCGTGGCGCACAGGAGAATGGGGTTTTTGGTGAAGTTGTTCGTGAGATCAATGCGCTAGGCGAAACCTTGCATCAACAACGTCTAGGCGAATTGGAAGCAACTGCGCTGTTGCGTACGGTGATGAGAGAGATTAATGTTGCCGTCTTTGCTTTCGATAGTGAACAACGATTACGGCTGGTAAACCGTGCTGGTGAGCGTCTGCTTGCTCAACCTGAAGAAAGACTTCTTGGACACTGTGCTGAAGAGCTGAATCTAGCTGAATGTCTGCAAGGTGATACGCTACGTACCGTGCAGATGAGTTTTCCTGGTGGCTCAGGCCGTTGGGGACTGCGACGTAGTACCTTTCGTGAGCAAGGTATGCCACATCAATTATTGGTTGTTTCTGATCTCAGTCGTACTTTGCGTGAAGAGGAGCGACAGGCTTGGCAAAGATTAGTACGTGTGCTTGGCCATGAATTGAATAATTCGCTGGCGCCTATCAAATCTCTTGCTGGCAGCCTAGAAAATCTCTTGGTACGTCAACAACGGCCACCCGATTGGCAAGAGGATATGCAAAAAGGGCTCAGTGTAATCGGTTCAAGAGCTGAAGCCCTTAACCGCTTTATGAGCGCCTATGCACGATTGGCTAAACTACCACAACCACATTTTCAACCAGTCAATGTCAATGTTTGGGTACGGCGTGTAATCGGTCTAGAGACCCGTTTAGTTGTAGAGTTGCAACCTGGACCGGAGCTTATTATTCGTGCTGATGCCGATCAACTGGAACAACTGCTTATTAATATTGTGCGTAATGCTGTTGATGCTGCCATTGAAACAGGTGGAGGAGTGCGAGTAAGCTGGACCAAAACCATTGCTTACTTCGAGCTTTTTGTAGAAGACGAAGGTACTGGTATATCTAACCCGGCTAATCTCTTTGTGCCTTTTTTTACTACTAAACCGGGTGGTTCTGGAATAGGTCTACTGCTTAGCCGTCAGATCGCAGAAGCGCATGGTGGCGGCCTAACACTAGAGAATCGTAAGAATGGCACAGGCTGTCTAGCACGGCTGCAACTACCATTGTAAAACGGAATATTAGCTGAATATTTATCTAGATTAGCGAGGACTTATTAACTATGAGAGAGCTATTACAAGACCTGCATTATGCTTTACGTATGCTGCGCAAGCAGCTAGGTTTTACTATTATCGCACTATTTACACTCGCGCTTGGTATTGGCGCTAATACAGCCATATTCAGTGTTGTCAATGGAGTATTGTTACGTCCATTGCCTTATCCCAACCCAGATCAGATTGTACAAGTTTGGGAGAGTGACGAGCTTAGCGGTGATCTGCGTAGTACTATCTCTTCTCACAATTTACAAGATTGGCGAGCACGTACACAGACTTTTCAGCAGATTACTGGCTATGGTTATGAGACTTTTACTCTAACTGGCATAGATAATCCTGAGCGGATTAATGGAGTAGAGGTTTCTGGGAGTCTCTGCTCAGTTTTAGCAACAAACCCGGCGTTGGGTCGCGATTTTCTTCCTGAAGAAGATAGTCCTGGCAAAAAGCGAGTGGTGATTTTAAGTCATGGATTTTGGCAACGTCGCTTTGGCTCAGATCCAGCATTGATTGGCAAGAC
>JBFLVQ010000356.1:0-9630 GCA_040758525.1 Acidobacteriota bacterium | reverse complement strand
CTCTGATCATTGCACTTTGATCAATGGATTAGGCCCAACCGAATCGACACTGGCGCTTCAATACTTTATCAATAAAAAGGCTAAGCTTATCGGTAGTAGTGTGCCGGTTGGATTTCCGGTAGCGGATACGGAGGTCCTTTTGCTAAACGAGAGAGAGGAAAGAGTCGCTCTTTATGGAGAGATCGCGATAAGGAGTCGATATATCGCACCCGGCTACTGGATGAGACCAGAAGAGACAGAGAGAAGTTTCTTACCTGATCCCGAAGGAGGTGAGAGACGCATATACAAGACGGGAGACATTGGGCGTGTGCTCCCTGACGGCAGCATCAGCTTTGTTGGAAGGAAAGACTTCCAGGTAAAGATTCGCGGCTACCGTATAGAATTGGGCGAGATTGAAACAGTGTTGGGTAGTCACCTAGCAGTGGCAAAAAGTGTGGTGATGGTTCGTGAGGATATTCCTGGCGAAAAACAGTTAGCAGCTTATATCGTCTTCAAACCAAATGCTACTGTTTCTATCAGCGATTTACGCAACCATCTGAAACGACATTTGCCAGATTATATGATCCCAACCGATTTCCTTATCCTTGATACATTACCGCTCACGCCAAATGGTAAAATCGACCGTCATTTGCTGCCTGTGCCTGAGCGCAACGCAAATGCTTCACGGAAAGAGTATGTTGCG
Source organism: Acidobacteriota bacterium (assembly GCA_040758525.1). Lineage (GTDB taxonomy): Bacteria > Acidobacteriota > Blastocatellia > Chloracidobacteriales > JADJPF01 > JBFLVQ01. The sequence goes on along the minus strand of JBFLVQ010000356.1, from coordinate 8,948 downwards.
CCACGGAACGCCATCGAGATTGAACTTGCTGATATTTGGCAGAAGATTTTAAACATCCATCCTATTGGGGTTAATGATAACTTCTTTGAACTCGGTGGGCATTCACTACTGGCAGTAAGCCTAATGGCCCAGATCAAGAACCGTTTTGGCAAAACCCTGCCGCTTACAGCTCTCTTTCAAGGAGCAACAATTGAAAATTTGGCAATCTTGCTACTCCAACACGCGGACTTATCAAAATGGACTCCGCTTGTAAAAATAAATGCCAATGGTACCAAGTTACCTTTCTTTTGTGTACATCCGGCTGGAGGAGAGGTGCTTTGTTATTACGAGCTTGCCCGTTTGCTAGGCGAAGATCAACCGTTTTATGGCTTGCAGGCGGCAGGCCTTGTTGAAAATCAAGAAGCTGATACAACCATTGAAGAGATGGCCACTCGTTATATAAACGCTCTACGCGACGTACAGCATCAAGGTCCATATCTATTGGGTGGTTGGTCGCTAGGTGGCAAAATAGCTATGGAAATGGCCCAACAATTGGAAAAAAAGGGCGAAAAGATTGCTTTACTAGCTTTGTTTGATACCTATGCTCCATTGGGTTGGGAATTAGGCAATATCGACGATATAGAATTATTAAGCCAGTACACGAGGTTTAGGAGATTGCCCATTACTCGTAGCGATCTTGAGGGAATGAATATTGATGAGCAATTGAATTATATCGTGAAAGCACTCAGGATAGGGACTCAATCTACGCCCGATCTAGATCTAGCTCAGATTCGGCGGTTCTATCACGTTTACAAGAGTAATCTGCAAGCCTCAAGTAATTACGTTGCTAAAACTTATACCAATCAGATCACAGTGTTTCGTACTGAAGAACTGCCTGCATATATCAATGAGACTTCCAGCCAATACCAGCTCTATCAAAACCCGACAATGGGCTGGGATAAATTCTGCTCGGGGCCGATAGCGGTCCATACTGTCTCAGGAAATCACCATAATATAGTTTTAAAACCTCATGTCGATGTCCTAGCGCGACAGCTAAAACAGTGTATTTTGCGCGCGCAAGGCTGCGACAAACAATGATTGTCCATTAGTAGTCAGGTAGAGGAAAGGGGCAATGGAGTGAACAGCCAGTTATTCAGTACACCAGAAAGATCGAATCAGCAACACCCATGCAATTAGGAGAAGCTAAACTATGATTAACAATGTGGAGACTGCTGATAGCGGAATAAGAGCGCTAGCGATGAATGGTTTCGCCTACATTGAATTCTATGTAGGCAATGTTCGGCAAGTGTCCCACTATTTCAGGACGATGTTTAGTTTTACGCCAGCAGCTTTTTTCGGGTTAGAAACTGGTGTGCGCGATAAAGTATCGTTGGTGCTGAGACAGGGAGAGATAAATCTTATCTTGACCAGCTCTCTTGTGCCGAACAGTGCCATTGCAGAACATGTTAGATTGCATGGCGATGGAGTGAAAGATATAGCCTTTCTTGTTGATGATGTAGAAGTATGCTTCCACGAATCGGTAAGTCGGGGTGCCAAACCTGTATTGGCACCGATAACACTAACAAAGCAAGGTGGGCAGATAGTTAAGGCGACCATAGGCGCCTTTGGAGATACAGTACAATCTTTCATTCAGTGTGATAAGGATTGTGAACTATTTTCCCCAGTTTTATAGAGAGGATTTTGACTCTAGCGCAGTACTCTACTTTTCGTTACTTTCCAAACATCGACAACCAGATGTATCAATGCAATGACAGATACTGAAATAATCGCAAAATAAATGTAATGTCGCTCATGGTTAGTAAGTGTCGTCATAAAGATCAATTCAACTGCTGCAATAAGATAGGTAAAGATGTAGTAAGTAAATAAGACATATTTTAGAGAGAGTTTACGGCTCCAAATAGGATTGTTAAGTAAGGTTCGTAACCAGTGTAAATAATTCCAACGTCTTAAGTCTCGACTTATTGCATCTTCAGAACCAAACTCAGAGATTGCTCTAGCTAATGCCATTTCCTCAGAGAAACCTAATTGCATAAAAGTTTCCATAGAAGTTTCCAGATGATTAGATATCTCTTCGCAGATATCGTCTTTACAGGCTTGAGGAATATGGGTTTTAGATAGCACCAGGTTGATAAACTTATCAATTTCTATCTGAGTCTGTTTTTTCATGAACTTTCTCCAATGACTAGCTCTAGGCCCTTTTTAAAAGATGACCATTGCTCAAGACGTATTTTGAGTGTTTTTTTTCCCAACGAGGTGAGACGGTATATTTTCTTACGACGAGTACTGTCAGATACTTCCCAGACACCTCGAATCTGGCGCTTATCTTCAAGCCCATAGAGAATAGGGTAAATAGTACCTTCACTAAACTGGAATATCCCTTGTGTACGCTCTTTTATAGATTGAGTTAGTTCATAGCCATGCATTGGACGCTCATCCAGTAGTGAAAGAATTAATGTTGTTGCTGCCCCTTTTAATAATTTTTTATCCATATATTGCCTATCTTACCCATTAATACCTCTATTACAATACTATTGTAACCGAGGTACTAAGTCAAGAAAATTTACTGGTAGCAGCAAGAGATCAAATCTAGGTAGCCTATGGTTCAGAAAGCAATCAAGGTAATATGCTAGCTTCAGCAGTATTGTGTAGAGCCTTCTCGATATCGAGGTGATAGCAGAGCTTAAGCATGCGATCACAAATCAACTTGAGCAGGCAGCAAAGTAGTGCAGGTGAGGCTTAATAATAACAAAGCAATAGTAATAAGAGTGCTCTTGTTAGCCGACGATTGGTATCGATCGCCTGCATCGCCCAAGTTCACACATGATTCCTCTGAAGTCAGCGCGTCTGCCATGGCACAGGCAGACGAATACCTGCAGCAACGAGATCGAATCCCTCACCATCCAGGCCGCTCATCATCCTTACTTCAGCATTGCGTCTTGCACTCGAAGCAAATCGAGCCAGACGAAGTGCCAGCTTGAACAACAACTCGGCACCGGGCCAACTCTGTGTACCAACGATCCCTTCCTGATATCCACGTTGTTGTATGATTTCAACCAGCGAACGTCTGTCACGCTCAAATCGCACGAGTGCCTTACTGAAGTCATTCGTTGAAGTCATCACGGCGACATGGCAAGCAAGAGCAAGTGCATCAACCAAGGCACAGTTCGCTCCCTGTCCCAGGTTAGGGCTCATTGCATGAGCAGCATCTCCGATAAGAACCACATTGCCACGAGACCAACTCTCACATCGAACGCTACGGTGCAACAGACGCACCAGTCCCAACCACTCATACTGATGATCAAGTACCCGTTGCATCACGGGAAAGTTATTACAAACATGCTCTTTCCACTCAAGGAATGGTGTGCTTTCCATCGCACTAACCGCATCGCCAGAACCACCCCAGAACCAAAAGGTTTGTGTGCTACCAATTGGCAGCATTCCACAGGCTTCGCCGCCACCGAAGTATTCTCCGTGAAGCGGTTCGGATATGGAAAGAAAAGCCACTCCCTGAACGCTGCCCTCAATGACCGGTTCCAAGTGAGTCACGAACCCGCCCGCATCACGCACGATGGACTTAATGCCATCAGCACCGATGACGAGATCACCGCTGATCTGTTTTTCTCCGGCTATCGTCTTACAAATGAGCGAAGGTTGTGGTGCATTTGCCTCGACACTTCTCACTTGGTACCCAAGTTGTAACGAAACTCCAGAGGACGCACAGCCTTCCCAAAGAATGTGGTGCAGTTGGGCCCGATGAATAGACACGGGGCAAAGATGTGAGGGAAGAACGGCGTTGAAGTCGGTATGTAAGAGGAGGTGCCCGTGACGGTCACGCAAGTCAAACGTGCGTCTTGTAACGCCAGCAGCACGGACAGCTTCTCCAAGACCAAGAGCGTCGAGAACAAGAAGGCCATTGGCTTGGATCAGAATGCCGGCACCAACAGTTCTTAGCGATGATGCGCGTTCGACGACGATCACCTCATACCCAGCCTTGCGGAATGCAAGAGCAGCGGCAAGTCCTGCGATACCAGCGCCAGCGATCACGACTCTTGGTTCAATTCTGCTGTTCATCCAGTTCTCCTCAAACAGTGAGAGTACCCGACCTGCGTTGATGAAGCCGAGTATAACCTCATCATCAACAGCGGACTAAAAGGATGCGTCTTAAGCCACTGCTTGGTTAAGGCGACGGCTCTTGGCCTAACCAAGAAACCGCTGCCATTTACGGCGTATGGTATGTCACTAACTTGATCTTGATCAAATTCCTGCCCGGTCGTAATTGGATGCGCGCCTGCTCAAATGAGAGTTCTTCTCCATCCCCATCACCATTACTGAACCCATAAGATTCCTTTGGGCGACCCAACCAATCTTCGTCGAACTCATAGTTGGCAATTCTATCGTGAAAAGCGAAGACCGCGAATGTGCCTGGCTGTAGACCTGCTATTTCTACCTTGGCCATTCCTTGCTCAATCCGACCGAAAGCATAACTATAGGGGTTGTCTCCTAGCCAAGTCTTGGCATCTTGATAGAGTATGATTACAACTCTGCCGTTATCGCCGGATTGACTCTGAAGAATCACTTCCAATGATGTCGTCTCTGAGTTGCCATACGAAATGCCTGCAGTCAGAATTAGTACCAGCAGTATAATCACTGCAATCGACACAGAAATCAGCCGTTGTTTTGAGTCCAATTTTGCGCTGAAGGCGGTTGGATTCTTTCCATTGATCATAGAGATTCTTCCTTTTGTGTCATTTATGTCATTATTTAAGCGAACACTGCTTGCAGATAGTCATGTGACGGAGCCACCAGGCTTCGAAAAACGACGTAGGCTTCGTTCTAGGACAGTTGGTTCACCATTCCGCCAACGAGAGATAATTACTATACCTATGAAAGCAGCAACTGCGATTTTTAGAGTTTGCCAAGCAGATAGTCTGTTTCCAAAATTGAATGTAGCGACCGCAACAAGCACCATGATGTGTACTAGGTACCAGGTAAGTGCAAGTCGCCCTGTACAGGCAAGGGCACTGCGCACCGTCTGTGGCAAAATCCTAGCCAAAATGAATCCAGAACCAAGGCATATCATCCCGACACCTAATGCTGACAACACAAATAGTGGCATAGGAGGCATCGAATGCGTACCAAATAGAGTGCTGAGCGTTTCCTGACCAAGTTCCGCTTCAAGCGAACCTCTTTTTGTAAGTGCAAGTAGGATCACAGACGTAGACTCTGCTACAAGGAAAAGTATTCCACCAATGCATAGTATGCGAGATGAGGTCTGTGGGCTACGCCAGTTCAAGCGGGCCAAGACTAAACCTAGTACAAAGAATGCCAACCAGGGAATAAGTGGACGAAATCCGTCAATCACCAAGTTTAAAACAAACCCCGATGGTGTCCACAGTCCACTGTAGGTCAGTGTCAGCCAATCCCATCGGGCATCCCAGTCAATGAATATGGCACAGGTAGGAAACGCTACTAGTAAGAAAAGGGCGATACCTCCGAGTGCACGTGCCGATAGGCGGAACAGAAACGCTGCAACAAACAGGGCGATCCCATAAAGGCGCAGAATGTCACCAGGCCAAACAGCTAGATTGAGAACTCCAAGCGCACCAAGAAAGGCAGACCGCCGCCATAGAACATATCGGCGGTCACATTCTGGCACGCGTTCTAATAGGTGTCCTACGCCGAGACCAGCTAGAAGCACGAAGGTCGCCGCCGCGCGGCCGTCACAAAAATTGAACAGCAGATGTGGTATACCAACTAGTGCCCAATACGGCGGGCCAAGTATCAGGAACGCGTGAACCACAAACATACCAAAGACCGCGATAGCCCTCGCTACATCGAATCCATCCAGGCGACGTGAATCGATAATAGTCATTCAGCCGCCTCCCTGCTATGGCCACTTTGGTTCGAGCCTAGCCCCTGTAGAAATGTATCTCGTAATGTTCGAGCCGCATCATTGGCTGCTAAGTTTCCTTGAGAGACTGCTGTCCAGGTTGTATAGAGGAGTGCCTCAAACACTGAGAAGATCCAAGTTGGTGAAACATCTTGTCGTAGGACTCCCGCTGTACGAGCATTAAGCAGAACCGAACCTATGAGATCGTCAACCTTGGACTCAGCAGCTTTCAGTTCTGGATCGTCGTATAGCTCTACTGCCACCATCAAAAAGCGTAGCTTTTCTCCCCATGGCACAAGAATCTTTACTAGCAAGTCCAGTGCTGTAAGCGGCTCAATGGAATTTAAGGAATAGCCGCGAAGGGAATTCTCCAATCTGACAATTGCTTCAAGTCCAGTTGCCCGAATAAGATCCAGGCGTGAACCAAAATGCCGATGCAAAGTCGCACGCCCCACACCTGCCGCGCGCGCAATTTCTATCAGTGTCGCTTGAGGATTCTCCGCGACTACTCTTGCTGCTGCTTGTAACAACAAGGCTCGGGTATCTGTTCGGGCAATGGATGACTCTGTATGATCATCAGTAGAACGTCTCATATGAGACAGTATTGTATCATATAAGACAAGAAAGTCTAAATAAAAACGCATAAAATCGGTCAAGAACTTCTGCCAAGAACCACAATGTTCTTAAAGAATTCTTCGGGCGCGATTACCGAAAAATTACTGATCTTACGCAGCAACCATAAAACGTTGAAAGAAATGGGAATGAGTGGGTGCAGCTTGACGAAATAAAGAACCGTGAATCTTGTAAGAAGCGATATTGTGTTCAATGGCCTCAGTTTCAAGAACGCAGCCAGCGATCAAGCACAAACGCTCACTAACATCAACCTCTCTCTTTAATATCTCTCTATGCAGCCACATATTGGTATCGCTGAAATGCTCAACAGGCACATCGGCCCAGAGCTGCGCATCGCTAGGGGCAGCAGGCAGGGCCTGTTCAACAGCAGCATGTATTAAGCAATGGCTGTTCTGTGTTAAGAATCAAGTCTTCCCTTTCCGTTGTTTTGAAGCAACAACCTCTGTTATTAGAAAATACTGCTCCATTACTACATAACTTCTAAGTAAAAGTGATAGCTTGTCGAGCTGTTAGCAATCTAATAAGCAATATGCAGAGTTTTTACAACTGTCACGATCTTGTTACTCGGTAAATAACAAACCGGCTTCCTTCTCTTTTATGGTAGTAGAGAGACTTCTCATCTGGCGAGAGTGTAGGTGCCTCCACAAAGCCACTAATAGCCGTTAGTTTTATTGGTTTACCAAATGGCGCACCAGCATCAGCACGAATGGCAACATAAATTTCTGGGCTGTTTGAACCCAATGCAAACCGCGTAAAGAAGAGTTCCCGGCCATCAGCGGAAATAGCTGGTGCATATTCAAGCTGTTCACTATTAATATTGTGCAAGATCTTTGCACTATCAACAACTCTACGAAAACCTTTTCCTCGCCGCTCGGCTATCACCAGGTCAGCCGTTTCAGGACCATTACGGCCAAAACGGCTATCAACAAAATAGAGAGTATTGCCATCTGGACTGATCTCAGCATCAAAATTTACTCTACCTGGCCTCTTTTTTGAAATCCCACGCACAAGTTTGACATCTGTAATCTTGCCGTTGATAAAGAAGCCCTGATAGATAGTTGAGAATGTCTGAGGATAATCTCTTGGTGAGATAAAATAGATTCTATTATCACGATCTGTCGAGGCGACACCTTCAAGTGCAGTAGTATTGGCACCTTCTATTTCTCCCTTGTAAATAAATATTGTATCTGCTACACGCTCTGCATAGTGTAGATTTGTATCTACAGAAGGATCGTTAAGATTATTAAATAAGAGAAATCTACCATCACGAGTGATAAATGGTTCCATTGCATCACCATTATAGTTGGCAATAGTTACCTGCTCTGGATTACCAAACGAGTTGACATCAAGGCTGCTAGCCAAGCTGTTTAAGACCAACAGGCTTGCTATGATGATAGTGATAATCAATCTGATTGCTCTATCAATATTCATGGTCAAGTGCATATTTATTTCCTTCCCAATAAACCTGATTAATAATACAGCTAATGGACGAGAAAGGATTCAAAATAGCGATCTACATGGTAAATTTACGGTTAATGTGTGGGATTAGGAACATATATTTATCATAAGTGCTAGATTAGCAGAGATTTTCATCCTCTTGATTCTGATGATGGTTCTATTGAGAAGCCTAAGGCCGCTTAATTGCTGCCAAATACATTCTTAATAAGAGCAACAAAACTGTGGAAAGATCGCGCAGAACTGTGGAAAGATCGCGCAGAACTGCTGGAATAGATTGGATAACTTCTTTCTGTTCAACTCTGCTGGCAAGCAATATAAATAGTAACAATGCTTGTTAGTACCATTGTATATATTGTCACCACCCGTGACTATTGATCTGATCATAGAACAAAAAATAAGAAGGAGATAAACAGATGCCATACACACTAAATCAGGCTGCCAATGTTATGCAGATAGCTGAATGTGAGTGGGGAGTAGCACAGACTATTCAATTTACACGATTCACCTCCTGTATAGGCGTGTTAGCAAAGGTAACAGGAGTAAATAGTGTAATAGGTATTCATCTAGTGCTTATTGATGGTCAGGGCAATCAATTTACGGCTGGGGATGTCGCAACCGTTACACAAGTCCTTAATGCGCAAAATTACGATGCTAACACAGTTCTGATAATAGGTCAGATCGCGGTTTGGCAAGAATCAGCAAATGCTGCTTATAATGCTCTGGTAACGGCGCTAAACCCACAAGAGACTTATCCATTGGCAAATGGCACATATGGCGCCACCGTGACAGCCGGTGGACAGATAGAGCTAACCTATGTATAGAGATAGATCGGGTTTTAATCACAGTAATTATTCAAGGAGTCGAGAGCAGGAATTGTTATCGCTCTCGATTCCATAATAATCAATCCCTCATTTTGCAGTTGTGTAAAGGCTCTAGAAACAACTTCACGAACAGATCCTATTCTTGC
>JBFLVQ010000355.1:0-9662 GCA_040758525.1 Acidobacteriota bacterium | reverse complement strand
AAAACCAATGTCCCTCCATGAATATTACCGACAAACATCTGTTGATGAAGAAGCTGGCTAACTGTCCAGAACTCTCCCTGCGGTAGTTGCAACACAAATGCATTCTCTAGTCCTGTTATATCGGCTTTGCCCAATAAAATTGGCATTACTTGATAGCGCAGGCGATCTGGTGCATACCAATCATCATCATCCCAGTGAGCGATAATTTCACCATGTGCCTGTTGAAAAGCGAAGTTACGCTTTGCTCCTATGGAGGTGCGTGATGGCAGATGAAAATAATGTACATCAGCGATATTAGCGGTTAAATCTCGAATAGAATCATTGCCATCATCAACAATCACCAATTCTTTGTTTGGATAGTCTTGATTGAGAAACAGTTGTAGTGTCAGTGGGATAAATGCTCGCCGGTTATAGGTTGGCATAATACATGACACTAGCGGCCATTCACTAAAATTTCCTGCAGAACGAATGGCACGATAAAAATGTAGATCTTCTCCTAACAACTCATGTATACGTAGACTTGGTTGAGAATGCCAGAAAACTCCAGAAGTATTTTTAGGGCTGGTATTACCAGAGTGCAACATCGCGACACAAAGCGCTGGCTCTGCTAAGTCAGCAATTATTTTGCCTGTGCTGTTCCATAAAAAGATTGAATCTTCACCCATCTGTACATCAGAGAATTTATTCTGTTCCCAGAAACTCTTACGATATGCTAGCGTATTGCCACCTACCCATTTTGTTCCAGGAGCACTATATTTATACTCCCAACCGCGATCATTAGCGGCATCATAATAGAATATCTGACTGCTGCCACATAAATCTGCTCTGTGATTAACCAATGATTGTAGTTGTGCTCGTAACCGCCAAGATGGATACCAGTCATCATCATCCCAATGAACAATCAGATCACCATAAGCTTGTGCACAAGCAAAATTCCGCTTTGCTCCAATGGAGAGCTTTTTATCAAGACGAATATAGCGTATACGTCCGTTTTGAGGTACACATTCGGCAATCGAATCAGTTCCATCATCAATAACTATTAGCTCTGAATTTGAATAGTCCTGCCTTAAAAAGCATCGAATTGCTTGTGGAATAAAACTGCGCCGATTGTATGTTGGCATGATACAACTGATAAGCGGCTCATTCTCTACAGTAACTTGGGAATAAGGCTTAAAGTCTGGAGTGTATGTAGAAGTCTGCTCTTTGACCTGTTCTGTTATAGAAGATAGCTCAGCTTGTGTAATTTCAGAAAAAGGTCTATATAGCTGAATTAGATCTTTAGGTGCAAAATTTGCACAGGCATCTCCACGACAGTGGATTCTATAATCCAATTTTTCTCTACGCAGACGTGCACCACAGAACTTATCTTGATAAAGATGCTTACTCACCTCAAATCGATTTGCTTCTTCAAGCTTTCGACGTGTTGTAAATGGTGAGCGGTGCACGTAAGCCGCACAAACCCATACACCGCGAAACCCTGCACGCGCCGCACGAATGTTATAGTCCATCTCCCAGCAAGGCCCCAGACCATAGTCTTCATCTGCCGCCCCTACCTTCTCAATTACCTCTCGCTTAACAACGTAGCAGAAATCAGCAAGGCTATAGAGTGGCTCAAGAACGCGTACTTGATTTCCAAATCTTAATGCGGCCTGACGTGCGGTGCGAGCAATATCATCCATCGAGTTACCACTTTCTGGATAAACACATTGCTCATTCCAAGCAGAATTTGTTGTCGGACCAGCAAGACCATTGCTTGGATCTATATCAAATGCAGCCAGTAAATAATCTAACCATTGTGGGCCAACCAGCGAGCCGCTCTCAAGTAGCACAATAATATCGGCATTACTTATTGTTACCAGACGATTAAAACATGCTGCAACACCGCTAGGTTTTGACACAGCAGATTGGCGTAAATCGCTGAGTTCGGCAAGCGCTGTCTCTGTTACTTTATTGGCACCATCAGGTAAAAGAAGAATTTCTATTTTGTGCGAAGTATTTGCCTTTACACTCGCAAGTGTTGCTTTTAATCGTTCTGGTTCAGCATGAACGTGAATCCCTAATGAGATTCTCTTCATTGGTCTTTTTCCCTAGATCAAGTTATATTTTGATGTTGAGAAGAATTTTCAACCATCAGTAGGCTGGGACAAGTACTCTGATTCTGTTTATTCCACTTTGCCCCAAGATGTACTATTCTATGGCCTTCTTTCTCAATAAGTTTTGTCAAATGCTCAACTCGATTATCATTCCAATGTAGATAGAATAGAATCCATCCATTTTCACAAACAAGTTGTTTTGCATGCTTAAATTCATACCATATATCGTCAATTTTTTCATACTGAGAATCAAGCAGCGCTACTTCATAGCATTCTACTATTTCAAGCGCAGCAGACATACCAGTTATCGAGTTGGATTGTCGTGCTTCAATACAACCAGCGATCTCTTCCGGTAAAGCAGCCCATAACTGCTCACGCTCTGATTTTGTAGAGGATGCAAAAGTGACAACACGACCATTATCTTGATAGGCAACTGCAGCAGCTAAACATGCAGTTAAGATACCCTGTCCGGTGTTGGTCTCTAAAACGCGTGTACACCCACATGAACGGACTATTTGATATAACAGAGTCAGCAATGGCATTGAGTCTAATATTTGTGGTTTACCATTTGTGTTAGTGGCAAGCAGCGATGCGGATAACCAATTTGTCCCTTTATGACCAACCCAAGCACGCAATGTACTGAGAAATCTGTCATAGTGCTTATAATTAAAATCAGCAGCGCCATTTATCAGAGGATCAGGCACACCAGCAAAGAGTCCTCGCCATTCTGGATATTTATTTCTTCCCCAACCATTAAAGTGAAGTACCCGGGCGACTCGACTCTGCCACAGTCCTGCTACACGTCCACTTATCCTATGCATTTTGACATCTTGGAAATGAAGCTGCAGATTATAAGTAGGATCAAGCTCTATACCACAATTCATTCGTGCTAATGCTAAATTAAATATGAACTGATTGCGCCACCATATATCACGACGCTCATCAACCCATTCAATAGCATTTGTCCAACTTCGTATCAGACCATCGAGTGCCAACAAAGCCAAGCGACTACCAGCAAACAGACCATCATTCACTACCAGCGGATAAGTCTGTTCACCATTTACTCTCCCTAAAAGTCGTGCAAGGTCGCTGCTACGTCCACCATAGATATTAATAATAGCGCGTTCAAGCGTGCTGGGATTACGAGCATTAGCTTCACGACAGGCAAAAATGCTACCTTCTGGACATGCCTGTATTGCATCAAAGATCGGACGTAGATCGCCAAGTACAAGCATATCAGCATCAAGACAGATAAATTCTTCTGCATCGATAATTCTTGATACTGTATAAAGTACCGATTTCACTGTAGGATTCACACGCGCTCGTCGCACACAAGGCACCATTACAGCTCCATACTTAGTTGTGATCTTGCGGCACTCTTCATTAGCATCTACAGCAAAAACTACTTTAAGCGCATCTGGACAATCTCCATAAGCATAGAGTGACCCTAACATATCATCCAATAATTTTTCAAAACCAGGGGACACAACCGTAGCAATACAGCGTTGTGCAGAAGGTAGATTAGCTGGCCAGCTAATCTCCACTCGGTTTAAGCAATCAAGTAGTGTGTTAGTAGACGGTACAGCAACCTCATCCAATTGAGGATCAAGCCAGACGGCATGAGAAAACTCCCAATTATTGGTGTTTACAATCAACTCTATGTATTGTGCTGCAGAGATATCAGCAACCAGCTTACGAGGCGACTCACCAGCAATAACATAGGGAGCAACTGCTACCGGACGCCCATCCGCTAATACGATGAAATCAGCGTAAGAAAGATTGGCGCGAACATCATCATTAAGTGCTACCAGACAGTGTAGACGAGAAAAGCGTCGATCAGTTTGAAATAGTAATCTAGCAGGAGGGTGAGTGCTCAAGGCATGTTGATAGGTTCTACCCTGTACCAATACTATTCTACCTTCATAGCCTAAGCTACCATACAAACCTAAATCACCATAACCAACCTGCGCTTCCAGTGGTGATAATGAATCAAGATACATATAATTTACTAAACTTTTAGTCTGTCACTACAACACTGATCATTATTATGATCAGTGTGCCGAACCATTGTTGACTTTTCTATTTCTCATCTTCTTTACTTGGCGGCTGAGGTTTACTTCTCTTGATAGCTGTTTTTGGTGGCGAGAGTTTTTCCATACGGCTGCTAAGTTGACTAATCATTTCCTGAGACTCAGTAAAACCAGCTTTCAGATCTGCAATCACTTTATCACGAGTTGCCAACTCTTCTGTATGAGTCTGTCGTACTTGCAGTAGCTCGCCTTTTAAGCTGTTCAACTCCGCTTGCATTTTCAGAGTTTGATCTATCAGGGTCTTGTTGCTTATTTCAAACTCAGTACGCAAATTCTGAAAATCTGCGCCTGCCCCTTCAGACTTAGCATAAAAGAGCACTTTATCATCCTTTGTGATCAGTTTGACTCGCGTTCCTTCTTCTAAGTGAAGCGGTGCAGCAGTGAATGCAATTAGATTCTCTGTACCCTTATTGGGATCGTAAGACTCAACTTTATCAACAATAATATTGGCGGATTGCAGTGTCTTCTCTGCACTTCCTACAGGCTGCCCAGCTACATCGCTGTAACTAATTTTTTGTGGTTGTGGTGCAAATGTCTGTTTCGCCGTACTACCGAGGAAATCAAAAAATATTGATTTAGAAGTCATCGCTTTTGTCACTGTTTCAAAGATCGTACTGCGCAAATCTGCTTGTTGTATAAAGGTCACACTATTGCGCATCTGTGCACTACTTAAAGTGTTAGTCTTACCTATCTCATTCTCTCCAGAGGTATCTGGTTTAGGCGCAGTAAATCTACCAAAAAAGTTCGGTAGTACAGCACAACAGATCTTCTCTATAGCTTTCTTGATGAGCGGAATAATCGGTACAACTGAGAGCCAGTATTCTACGGTAGGAAAGCTTTTCACATATTTACGTAACGAGAAGTTACAGACCTTAAACACTTGACCATTCTTTATAGAGATACAAGCCAGATAGATCTTGTCATCTTCATCGCAAGTTGGGCAATTAACTAAGAAGTGATCACAAAAGCAGTCTTTTAAATACTGTAGCAATCCAGCTAACAGATCTGCAAACGCCTCCAATACACCAGAACGATAGTCAACTAAACTTTGTAGAGGAATCTGCTTGCTAGCAGTGAAACGATCACTAGGAATAGCGCTGATTGTATTACTGGCATAGTTGAGTACATAGACTCTCTTCTTATCCGGTGAAACAGCTATGGATAATGGAGAAACCTGGACTGGCTGGCGAAAACCTGGTATCAACCTGGTATTTGGATCTAGTAGACGAACCCGGTAACTGTCTTCATAAGTCGCCATCATAAATTTCGTTACCGGATTATAAGCCAAACGAATTGCTGTATCTTCTTCCAGATCAGTAATACCGCTAGTAGTATTTGCATTATTAGCATTAAAGCTAACAAGATATTTTGTTGGTACACCGGCTCCGGTATTTCCACTTGCAACAACATACAGTTGTTGTTGATTACTTTCAAATACCAGCGCTATATCATCATCTCCAAATAACTGTTGATTGTTGAAATTAGGTAAGATGAACGTAGGTGGAACACTATCAGGCGCGGCCAGATTTAATCTTAATACTCGGTTGTATTTGTCTGATGATGACTGATCTGTAGCAGTAGCAAATGCCAATCTAGCGCTATCAGCAATAGCTAAATGACCAACTGCATTAAATGCATACTTAGGTGTCGGCGTAGCATTTACACTCTGAGGATTGATCTCATAAAGGCCCTTACCTTTACCAATAGCATAAACATTCTCTGATGTGATGGGACTAGTGCCCAATGTTACCAATAACACATCACAAATTACCGTAGGTTTGCGAAAAACATGGTCTAAACCGCTGACATCAGCGACAGCAAACATAGTATCCTTTTCATTCAATGTTGCCACCGCGTAGAGTTGTCTTCCATCTTTTGAGAAAGCAACATCTTGTACAATTGCACTACTACCGCCAGGAAACTCTAATTCAACAGCCATTTCATTCTTTTCAAGATCGTAGACATTAATCTTGTTGCCAGCCCCAACCGAATAGGCTATTTTGCTATTTGGTGAAACGCGTAGTCGCTTCTGAAATCCTTTGCCAAAGATTGTCGCAATACCCAGACCAGAGTAGGGATAATCAGGAAACTGTCTTGCTCCCTCAAACATTGCACAAAAGGTATGACTCTGTAGTTTTGCTCGTAGCTTGTTATAGAAGTTACGTAGGATGGTATCTTCAAAATTTTTGTCTGCGCTACCTTTTTCACCTGAGAGAAAAACAAAAGCGCCATTTTCTTGGTTGATCAATTGAATGATCAGATTAAAAAAGGTAGTGAGCCGTTTTTGTGTTGGGCCAACGGGAACCTTTTCTTCACCAGGATCTGAAGTGAATTCATCTTGGAAGAAATCTACCAAACTCTTAATACAATCATTATAAACATCCATTAGCAGCGTGCCTTCAAGCAACGACTGAAACTTGTTCTTAGATTGTGGGTATGGCTCAACACGAAAGCGTGGCTGTTGTTTTCCATCTGTTTCTAGCACCAAGCATACCTCGATATCAAAACCTGTGGGCGGTGATGACAAGGGCGAGGATATTGGTGATGATGGTGGTGATAATGGTGGCAGAGTTATATTTTCTTCTATCAAATCGATTAGATCGATCTGTTGCTCCTTATCGAGAAGGATATCATTGCCTTCACAATCAATGGCGTATCCTTTGCGTACCGTGACATGTCGGCGAGGTTGACCTAAAGGATCAGGCCCACAATTAACTTGCAACCCACACACTATTCCCCATCCATGTAGATGCTTGTTATGAAAACGTAGATCTCTAGCTTCACAAAGGCGATCCAGAGCATCCTGTACTGTTTCAGCACCTTCCATATCACAATGGGTATTATCAAAACAGACATCTTCAGCACAGATTTCTGTCAGTGAAGGAAAGCGCTTGCGACAATCTTCTATTTTGGTAATAACACCACCTTTGACTTCTATTAATGCCAGTCGGCAATAGTAGTGGCGTATACCTATCGGTAGTTGTGGAATTGGATTTGTGTTAGGTATCTTATAAGGAGGCCACTCGATCTCTCCTGTTGCTGTGCGTGCCGGAATCAACCAATAGTCGCCAGTATGATATGTGCCTTGAGAAAAATTGATCTGAATGCCCCCTTCAAGCTCGATCCAATTACTGAGCGAAACTTTTACACCATTTGTATTTGCATCAACTCCGGTTTGATCCCAACGACGAAGCTTTAAATTAGCCAAATTCTCAAATGCTGCCGCTGAAGCCTTCAATGTTATCTCACGCGTGGCAGGATCAACCTTATCAATCTGTATCAACTGTGGTGGCATGGCTTTGAGAGTCGAAGCTTCATCTACTATCTCTACCCATTGGCTGCCAGCAAAACCCAAGACATCATCTTTGCCAATATCTGCAACGGTAATCACATCACCATCAATTTTCTCAATAGAGGTCTCCACGGATGCGTTCTCACGCGACCATTTGAATGTAGCAACATTACTTGTGCCACCTTTATGAATCTCTACACGATAGAGTTGATTCTCTAATCGACTGTAACCAGCGCTAGGCGGAAGCAAACAGAGATTCTTTTGATCTTCTGGTGGTACAGTTCGTGCATTTAACATGCCTGTGCTCAAAGCAGTATATAAATCAAACTCAGGGAGCGAACTCTTACAATTCACTTCTCCATTGGGAGGGCTTGAAGGTGGACTTGAAGGTGGGCTTGTCATCCCAACAGGTAGTAATTTAACTTGCCAGATATTCTGAAGTCGTGTTGTAGTATCAGGTCCGCCCAGCGCTACTTCACGAATGAGATGATCATCAAGCGCAGTGATCTCTCGTTTCCAGGCATCAATGAAAACAAGATAAGTTCCATCGCTGAGATTTAATTGTGCGCTACCGCTAGGTGGACTTGATAATAGACTTGTGTAATCCGGATTAGGAAAGTGTGGTTGAGCTGTGTAGCTAGCTTGATTTTCCAGTTCGCACAATAGTCCACCAACATAAATTCGTCCTGGCGTAATGGTCAGATCTTTCCCATCAACAGTTTTACCGATCTTAAACCCATTGCCCTGTTTAGGCACGCCACATAGTCCTATTACATCTTTTGCTTCAGTCTCTGTGCGATAGAGTTGAATATCGAGTTGCTCATTCCAGTCGGCATCCAACTGTACCCTTCCCTGCTGCATAAGCACGCCGCTATAGTGCTTCTTGGTATTGAATATTTTGCGGCTATAATCACCTGGCATGATAATCCTCCAATCTTGGGTGGCTAACTCGCGTAAAAAATTCCTGCTTCTAAGCCGAAACGTAAGTACTCATCAAGGCCAGCGCGCAAATTGGCTTCGCGTTGTGGCTGATATAGATTGTGGAAAACTCCCATTTCTGCTTGATCATCTGCGCCTCTTCTGATCTCAATGGCGCAATGTAGACTCAACTGACAGTAACCTGGATCGCCATATCGAAGTGAAGTAAATACCGGGCGCACACGCGCGGCATCTTCAATATTTTTTGGTTGGCATTGATACAAGCGTGGCAATCTAGATCCAGGTGGAATAAATGAGAAACGCACACAGCCTTGCTGCAATTTCTCAGCTTGAACAGGTGCAATCCAAACATCATTCTGTTTTAGGCTTGCTAAGAAGATCGTATTCGATGCAAGATCCATCTGCAATGTATGTACCTTACCAATAATGGTACTATTTACTACTCTTAATGGTGCGCCTGTTTCTGCTCCCGTCAATCCTGCATAAGCTATTTCAGTCTCATCAACGGCATCAATAATGCTTTCATTAATACGGACATCTGCTCCATCAACAGCACGAATACCACCGACAATACAATGGTCAATCTCTAAGATTGTATTAGGCGACTCAATAAAGATTCTGGGGGCAGCAGACTGTGCAGGTACTCCTTTAATAGCAGGGCTTGCTCCGGGTATAAGCGTGCAATGGCGCAAACGTAAAAGTCGTACTCTATTTTCATTTCCATTGCTGTCTTTGGCAGGTACTCGCAAACTACCGCCACTAATTAGTAACCCATTCAATATTACTTCTGAATTGTCCTCTCCAGTGATCAAAAGATCGCTTGCTAGAACAATTACACTACGACGCTCATCTGCAGCACGAAGCTCAATCCTGTTTTTTTCAGGCGCTTTGATAGTAGGAGTCTCAACAAAATAGTCATTATTTTCAATTTCAACTACACCACCCGATGTAGCAATTTCATCGAGCGCGGCTTGAATAGTCAGTTTATCGGAAGGTACTTTTATTATCGGTTCAAGCCCACCGGTAAAAGTATTGTCGCGTCCATATTCGCCACCACCCATCTCCATAGTAAAGCCATAGCGGTATGTCACACTTACGCTTGAAGGTGGTAGACTATTTTCAGGAAAAGCTATACGGCCTAATACTGGATCAATAGCGATTTTATCTGCAGACTTGTGCGCCCAATCAGCTCCTTTATCAGATAGATTGCAGACTATTACATCATCAGCGGCAACAGGCGCATTATTA
>JBFLVQ010000354.1:0-9694 GCA_040758525.1 Acidobacteriota bacterium | reverse complement strand
TCTCTACTAGCTGTACGTTTAATAGCCAAAATCAAGAATTTATTAGGCAGACATATTCCATTGGCTACACTATTTCAAGAAGCCACTATTGAACGGTTGGCTGTCTTTTTACGTCAACAAGTTGATCCATTACCTTCATCCGTCTTAGTGAAAATTCAACCTAGAGGGTTAAAACCACCTTTCTTTTGTGTACATCCAGCCGGCGGAACAACATTTTGCTATATAGATCTAGCTCGTCATCTAGGTTCCGATCAGCCTTTTTTTGGATTGCAAGCCATAGGTGTGGATGGACAACAACAGCCTCTAAGTACAGTTGAAGAAATGGCTACAGGTTACATTACTGAACTACGCAAGGCTCAACCTTTGGGACCATACTTTCTAGGAGGATGGTCTACAGGTGGAGTTGTTGCCTTCGAAATGGCACAGCAATTAAATAAGCAGGGTGAGAAAGTAGCGTTATTAGCTCTATTTGATTGCATTGTACCAGTGCCATTAGCAGATGACGGCACATCTCCTGACACTGCATTCTTAATAATGATATCTGAGGAGAATGATATACCGATATCAGTAGAAGAATTGCGGCGATTGTCATCAGATGAACAGATCAATTATTTTCTCGAACAAGCAAAGAGTTGTCATTTTATACCTGCAGATACTGATCTTGACCAAGCTAGCAGCTTTTTAAAACTTTATAGATCCAATTTCCAAGCTGTACATAATTACAAGCCACAAGTATATCCAAACCGAATAACTCTTTTTCGCGCTAGAGAAATGGCTAAGGATTGTAGTGAGCATCCGTACGCCTATTTATTACAAGATCCGACACGGGGTTGGAGTAAATTTTCCTCACTGCCTATAGAGATTGAGGTTGTGTCAGGCACTCACCCTACTATGGTTTATGAACCACATGTTCAAGAATTGGCAGATAAGTTACGACAAGCTCTTAGTAAGTCACAGATGTAGTTCTAATAGTAAGAAATGAGAGAGCTATGAATTATACAGGAAACAAAGACGGTTTCAGCAAGTTTAAACCCATTAGGCAAAACACTATCAGGCTATCAGAAGAGGCATTAATTAAAATGAGTTACTTTGATCCTGAAAAAAGGTTGCCACTGGTAATAGAGCCTAGTATCGATAATATTAACTTAATAGCCTGGGCGAAAAAAAATAGAGAGTTTATCGAAACACAATTGTTAAAACATGGCGCAATTCTCTTCAGAGGTTTCAGAGTAAAATCAGTAGAAGACTTTGAACAGTTTGTTAATACTGTTTCTGGAACAGCATTAGAATATAATGAGCGCTCTTCACCACGTAGTCAGGTAAGCGGTAATGTATATACTTCAACTGATTATCCAGCTAATCAGAGTATATTTCTTCATAATGAGCAGTCATATAATCTTACTTTCCCTTTAAGGATCTTCTTCTTCTGTGTTACTCCAGCACAAGAAGGTGGTGAAACACCTATTGCTGATACTCGCAAAATTTTTCAGCGTCTTAGTTCGAAAGTAAAAGAGCGCTTTATGGAAAAGAGTTATATGTATGTGCGAAACTTTACAGAAGGTTTAGGTCTTTCTTGGCAAACTGCTTTTCAGGCTACAGATAGAACTTTAGTGGAAGAATATTGTCGTAACAATAAGATTAGCGTTGAATGGAAAGATTGTAATCGATTAAAAACTCGCCAGGTCCGTCGGGTTGTGGCAAAACACCCTAGAAGCGGTGAAATGGCTTGGTTCAATCATCTTACTTTTTTTCACATTTCGACACTGGATCAGAGTATACGTGAGAAATTGTTAGAACAGTTTCACGAAGAGGAACTTCCTAATAATACCTACTATGGCGATGCCTCTATAATTGAACAGTCAGTTTTAGACGAGCTATCTGAAGCTTATCAACAAGAAGCAATTATTTTTCCCTGGCAAGAAATGGATATATTGATGCTCGATAATATATTGACTGCACATGGACGTAAGTCATACAGTGGCCAGCGCAAAATTCTTGTAGCAATGACAGAACTCTGTCGCTGGGATGATGTTTAAACTTTATTTATCAAGAGTGAATATGCGTATAGATCGACATCAAGAGGTTATTATGGAAAAGAGAGAATCGCGTTTCAGTCAATTTAAGTCTATCAAGCGCAGTACCATTAAATTGTCACCAGCAGAGCTAATAAAAATAGGTTATTTTGATGAAGTAGAGAAATTTCCTTTAGTAATGGAACCAAATGTTGATAACTTTAACTTGATTGCTTGGACTAAGAATAATTTAGCATTCATAGAGTCAGAGCTGATCAAACATGGCGCAATACTTTTTCGGAATTTTGGCATCAACCTGGTTACTCAATTTGAACAGTTTGCTAGAACAATATCACCAGAGTTGTTAGAATATCGTGAGCGAGCTGCTCCTCGTATTGAGATAGCTAATAATATCTATACATCAACAGAATTTCCTGCTAACGAATGGATTCCATTGCATCATGAGATGTCGTATTGCCACAACTGGCCGACTAAGCTCTGGTTTTTATGTCTAGAGCCAGCACAACAAGGTGGAAGAACACCAATAGCTAATGACCGTAAGGTTTTTAAACTTATTGATCCAAAGATCAGACAACGTTTTATAGAGAAGCGAGTGATGTATATAAGAAACTACGGTGAGGGTGTAGATCTCTCCTGGCAGGAAGCATTCCAGACAGATGATAAAACATTAGTAGAGAAGTATTGTCATCAGACATATACACAGTTTGAGTGGCGAGAAGGCAATCGTCTAAGGACTCGGCAAATACGCCAAGCAGTGGCAACCCATCCTAAGACAGATGAAACAGTCTGGTTCAATCATGCTCATATGTTTCATATATCAAATTTAGAGCAGATCGTACGCAAATCGCTGTTAGCAGAATTCGGAGAAGATCAACTACCACGTAACGCTTTTTACGGAGATGGTACTCCAATAGAGGCTTCTATATTGGATGAGATCCGTGAAATCTATCAACAATCTGCAATCTTCTTCTCCTGGCAGCAAGGCGATATTTTGATGCTAGACAATTTTCTTGTCTCGCATGGACGTGAACCATTTGTAGGATCAAGGAAGGTGTTAGTTGCAATGGCAGAACTCTATACCAATCTTGCAAACTTGACCTGAAGCTTGATTACTCAAAATACATGTATGTAAAGACCAAGTATTAAGAGAGAAGGTACTATGGATAACAGTAAACAGTATCTGAAATCAAACGTTGCATTGGAGCCCTTGATCTATTATTGGTACGCCTGGACACACCTAATCGCTCCAGCTACAGCAGCTTTGCATATAGCCAATTCACACGTAAAAATAATGAAATCTTATGTCAACTCTCCGGATATTCATGCTGCTGCGATTAAGAATCCAGCCATGCGTGGCGGTCCATTTTTGGATTTTCCTACTAAGAGGGCTAACGAAATAAAGACTCTCCTTGAGAGTACCATCAAAGATCAGGCAATAATGCTAGAGCTTGCCAATGCGATAAAAAGGCTCAATGAGATTCTTGTGAACGAAGCCAAAGGCTACTCCCTAGAAGTATTGTATGAAAAAGTACCTGACTTGTTACGAGGTTATGTCGAATTGACCTATGACTTAAACCATAGACCTAGTTTCAGGTTGATTGAGGGGTTATTATATAAAAGCCCATTCTATAACTCCTCTTACCAGTCTATTGCACTAACTCTTATTGAAGATGCAGAGCGTCCATTTGTGTTTAGTACACCACGCTTACCTAGCTCTAAATACTTACACTTAAAGATTCCATTTCATAGTAATGCGATTGATGAATTATTTGAGATGAGGAAGACTCCTAAGGCATATGGAGATATCAAAGAGCTTCTTGGCATTACAAATGATCAAGCTGAGCTTTTTAAGACTTTCTTTACACAAGAGAGCCCAGCTACGAATCCTACTTACCAAGGAGAAGAATTAAAGATCCGTTATTTGGGTCATGCCTCGGTGCTATTTGAGACAGGAGGGATAAGTATACTAACTGATCCAGCTATTGGTTATAGAGTTGCTGGTACAGAAAATTATTCCTACTCAGATTTACCAGACACAATAGATTTTGTCTTGCTTACACATACTCATGCAGATCATGTTGTGTTTGAAACCTTGTTGCAATTAAGGCAAAAGATAAAAAACATTATCGTGCCGAAAAGTGGCAGCGGTGTTTTAGAAGATCCATCGCTAAAGTTATTGTTAAACCAAATAGGATTTAAAAATGTCACTGAGATTGATGAGATGGAAACCATAGAAACTGGCAAAGGAGCTATTACTGGAGTGCCATTCTTTGGAGAACATGCTGATCTGAATATACGTAGTAAAACTGCATATTTGCTCTGTTTCAATGGTAAGTCGATCTTATGTGTAGCCGATTCGGCCAATCTGGATGGACAGTTTTACGATATCCTGCACAACTTGATAGGTGATGTAGATATTCTTTTTGTTGGTATGGAATGTGATGGCGCCCCTTTAAGCTGGATATATGGTTCGTTATTAATGAAACCATTGGATAGGAAGATGGATCAGTCAAGAAGGCTGGCAGCCTCTGATGCAGAAAGGGCTTTAGAGATAGTTGATCGACTCAAATGTAAACAGGTCTATGTTTATGCAATGGGTCAGGAGCCATGGTTAAGTTTTCTCACTAGTATTAAGTACACCGAAGAATCAAAACCCATTGTTGAATCTAATAAATTGGTTGAAGCTTGCCAACAACGAGGGATTGTTGCTGAACGGTTGTTAGGTGTTAGAGAGATAATTGCGTAGTTATCTAACAAAAATTTCCAGTAGGTTCTGGAGCTTTAAAGACACTATACAGGTGAAATGGTTTAAGCGATATGTTAATACAAAAGAATGAAAACAGATTGTCTGGCGAGAAGTGTTTACAATTAAATGGTATTGATTATGTAGAGCTCTATGTTGGAAATGTCCGACAAGCAGCCCATTTTTATCGTACAGTCTTTGGCTTCCGACCAATTGCTTATGCTGGTCTGGAGACAGGTGAACGCGATTATATATCACTAATACTTGAGCAGGGAGATATCAAGCTTGTGCTGACGGGAGCATTTGATTCTGATTCTCCTATTGCCGAGCATATTCATTTACATGGTGATGGTGTTAAGGACATCGCATTTCGTGTAGATGATACGGTAGCGATCTTTAATGAAACAGTTGCACGTGGCGCTAAACCAGTACTGGCGCCAACTGTAATAGAGAGGAATGGAAAACGTTTAATCAAAGCAACAATTGCGACTTATGGTGACACCGTACACTCTTTTATACAGTATCTAGACACTGACCTGATATTTTTTCCCAACTACAGTGCAATAAAAAGCGCACTACAGGTTACTCCTATTGGCATCTCCCTTATCGATCATGTAGCAATAAGCCTAGAAATAGATCAGCTTACTGAATGGACCAACTTCTATCAACAGGTATTTGGGTTCATTGAGGCACATCATGAAGATATTGCTACCGAGTATAGTTCTATGAACTCCCGTGTGGTTGAAGATAGTACTGGTCTAATCAAGTTTGTGCTACTTGAGCCAGCCGAGAATAGACGAAAATCACAGATAGAAGAGTATCTGATGTTTTATAAAGGGGCAGGTGTGCAACATATCGCATTCGCAACCAGTAACATCATAGAGACAACACGAGCACTACGCGATCACGACATCGAATTTTTATACATTCCACCTGCTTACTATGATGCGCTACAAGATCGTGTTGGCAAGATTGAGGAAGATATATCTGCATTGCGAGATTTGAATATTTTAGTTGATCGTGATAAATGGGGCTACTTAATGCAGGTATTTACCAAGCCATACAATAATCGCCCCACGCTTTTCTTCGAAGTTATACAGCGAAATAAGGCTCGCTGCTTTGGTAGTGGCAATATCAAAGCCCTCTTTCAAGCATTAGAACGTGAACAAGCACTACGTGGTAACTTGTAAAACATAACAATGTAATTGAACCAACATCGGTTTTCATAAAGAAATATGACACAGATTACAGATAGTCGCATTAAATCAGCTCTTGATGCTACCACATTGGTTGAGTTATTACGTTGGCGCGCAGTTAGTCAACCAGAGCATTTGGCTTTTACTTTTCTTACTAATGGTGAGGAGCCTCAGCACCATTTAACCTATAGTGAGCTAGATCAACAAGCTCGTGCAATTGCCGCTCAGCTTCAGATGTTAGCAGCCAAGGGAGAGCGAGTAGTATTACTTTATCCTCCTGGGCTAGAGTATGTGGCAGCTTTTTTCGGTTGTCTTTATGCAGGAGCGATGGCTGTACCGGTCTATCCTCCCGATCCTAATCGTCTTAACAGAACACTACCAAGGTTTCTTGCAATTGCTGATGATGCTAAGCCACAGGTAGCTCTTACTACCGCAGCGATTCTTGAAATGATCAAATACTTTCTTCCTGAGATCCCACAATTGCAGGGTGTACATTGGTTAGCAACAGATCGAATTGCGCAACCACTGGCTCAGGAATGGCAAGAACCTAATGTTACTGCCAATACTATTGCTTTTCTTCAATACACTTCTGGATCTACATCTACACCAAAAGGTGTAATGGTTAGTCACGCTAATCTACTGGCCAATGAGCGATTGATCCAGACAGGCTTTCATAACACCGAGCAATCCGTCGGAGTAGGTTGGCTACCGCTCTATCATGATATGGGTTTAATCGGTAATGTTATTCAACCTCTCTATGTTGGTTTTCCCTGTATATTGATGTCGCCGCTCTCGTTTTTAGAGCGTCCAGCACGTTGGCTGCAGACTATCACTCGTTACCGAGCTACAGCTAGTGGCGGGCCAAATTTTGCCTATGATCTATGTGTTCGCAAGATAACTGCAGAGCAGAAAAGGGATCTGGATTTAAGTAGTTGGGAGCTTGCTTTTAATGGTGCCGAGCCAATAAACCCTGAGACCATGCAGCGTTTTAGCGAAGCATTTAAGCCTTATGGTTTTCGTGAAGAAGCCTTCTATCCCTGTTATGGACTGGCAGAAGCTACTCTGATTGTTTCTGGCGGTGCCAAAGCCTCCTTGCCAATTATTGAATCGGTAGCGGCAGCAGCACTGGAACAGAATCTTGTTGATGAAGGAAGCAAGGAGAAGAATTGTCGACAATTGGTAAGTTCTGGACAGACATTTTCAGATCAGAAAATTCTCATAGTAGATCCCGTCTCGTTGATTGAGTGTAGACCTGAACAGATAGGAGAGATTTGGGTTGCGGGTGACAGTGTGGCACAAGGTTATTGGAATCGCCCACAAGAGACTAGCGCTACTTTTCAAGCCTATTTAGCCAATACCGGAGCAGGTCCTTTCTTGCGTACAGGCGATTTAGGGTTTTTTAAGAATGGTGAGTTGTTTGTTACTGGCCGACTAAAGGATTTGATTATCATCAGAGGTCGTAACCATTATCCACAGGACATTGAACGAACCATAGAAAATAGCCATCTATTGCTAAGGAAAGGGTGTTCAGCCGTCTTCTCTGTCACTATTGATAGTGAAGAGCGTTTAGTTATTGTTGCTGAGGTACAGAGCAATGTCTATCAACCAACTGACAATGAGGAGGGTAGACAGTCATTAAATATTGACTCGATCGTAAAGACAATTCGACAAGTGATTGCTGCTGAGCATGAACTACAAGTCTATGCGCTAATCCTTATCAAAGCTGGTAGTATTGCCAAGACATCTAGCGGCAAGATCCAACGACATGCTTGTCGGGAGGCATTTCTCGATGGAAGTCTTGAGACCGTAACAACCAGTCTACTACAACAGATAGAATCTAATGATGGAAAGTATATTGATAATATTGATCTGGATAAGATCTTAAGTATCGATTCACCAGAGCGTGAACAGTACTTGCAGGCCTATCTTGTTGAACAGGTGGCAAGAGTACTGAGGATCAATCCATCAACACTCAATCCATCACAAAGTTTAGCTGCACTGGGATTAGATTCGCTAAATGCAATCGAACTAAAGAACCAGGTTGCTGCAAGCTTAAATGTTGAGTTAGCTATCTCAGACTTACTGATAGGGGCGAGCATAGCGCAATTGACAGAGCAAGTATTAAAGAGGTTAGTAACGAGAGAAGACGAGCAGTATGATAGGTCATCAATACCAGTGAGTATTGCACGAGAAAGCATACAAGAGCAGGAGCTTTCCTATGGTCAACAAGCATTATGGTTTCTACAACAGCTTGCTCCAACGAACTCTGCTTATAGCCTATGCTTTGCTGTACGTATAATTTCAGGTTTAGATACTAAAGCTCTACAACGTGCTTTTCAGACATTGATAGATCGTCATCCAATTCTACGCACCACCTACCCAGTACATAATGGTAAACCTACTCAACATATTCATAAATATATCAGGCTAGACTTCAAAGAAGTGAAAGCGATAGAGTGGGATGATCGTGAGCTGAACCTTCGTATGGTTGAAGAGGCTCAAAGACCTTTCAATCTAGAACAAGACTCGCCCTTGCGTTTATGCCTGTTTACTCGTGCAACAGGGGAGCGCTTGTTACTACTAACGGTGCATCATATCGCCGTAGATCTATGGTCATTGGTAGTGCTGCTCAATGAGTTCCAAGAGCTTTACCCGTCAGTAATAATGCATACGCCAATGGAACTACCTACATTGGAATTGCAATATACTGACTATGGTTTATGGCAAAAGGAGATGTTGGCAGGACAAGAGGGTGAGAAGTTATCTGCATATTGGCAAAGACAGTTGGCCGGCGAAATAGCGGTCTTAACTATCCCTACTGATCGTCCTAGACCACCGGTACAAACCTATCAAGGGAATGCACACACATTTAAATTAGATGAGGTACTAACAGAACAGCTTAAAGGATTGGCCAAGGATGCCAGAACAACGCTCTATACAATATTGCTATCGGTATTTTATCTGCTGCTACATCGCTATAGTAGCCAGGAAGATATTCTTATTGGCTCTCCTATGGCTGGTCGCAGTAAGGCAGGGTTAGAAAACATCATTGGTTATTTTGTTAACACCGTTGTACTACGTGCCAATCTTGCTGGTAATCGATCATTCAAAGATTTTCTTAGCTATATTTATCAAATAGTACTTGCTGCACTTGAGCATCAAGATTATCCATTTCCGTTATTGATCGAGCGACTACATCCACAACGCGATCCCAGCTATTCACCATTATTTCAAACTATGTTTATTTTGGAGAAGCCACACCTGCTCGAAGCGTTAGCGCCATTTGTATTAGGCGAGACAGGTGCACGTATTAATCTAGCTGGATTGGAATTGGAATCTTTTGGCTTGCCATCACGCGCAGCACAATTTGATTTAACCTTGATGATGGTTGAAACTCGTAATGGATTGTTAGGTTCATTTCAATTCAACACAGATCTTTTCGACTACACTACCATAGTTAGAATGACAGACCATTTTCAAGTTCTACTAAGGGCAGTTTGTCAAGATGTCAACCAAGCGATTGCTCATCTACCACTCTTGACGGAGGCAGAACAACATCAGTTATTAATGGCTGGGAATGCAACCGGAGCATATTGGCAAGACAAGTGTATACACGAACTGTTTGAAACACAGGTAGCGCTTATACCCGATAAAGTTGCGATTGTTTTTGAGAATGAGCAATTGACTTATAGAGAGTTGAATAGCAGAGCCAATAAATTGGC
>JBFLVQ010000353.1:0-9726 GCA_040758525.1 Acidobacteriota bacterium | reverse complement strand
GAAGGGATAACTCAGTGAGTAAGGAGAGGGAAGAAACAAACGCTTGGATGACGATCAAGCTGCCATCAAGAGCCTGTCAGGGACAGACAGAGTGGCTTACTTGGCTGGACAACTATTGTTTGAATACCGCTTTTGCTCAATACACAGTGAAAGATTTCCCTGATAGTGTGAATCGTCAGATCTCACAAGGATGGCCGGAAGATCAACTACCTAAGAATCTCTTGCAGGCAGGTTTTGATACCCCTGCAGAATCTTGGATCAAAGGTATTCATGCAGGATTTGTACGCGATCTGTTGGTCTCGCCACGCGTTCGCAACCGTGGGTTTTGGTCTGTTTGTGCAATCGAAAAGTTATTGGAGAAAAGCTCTCATCCTTGCTGGTTCGACATAGTTTGGAAGCTTATCTGTATTGAGACCTGGGCAAGAATATATCTGGATGGAGAGTTGCCTTATGGTGTTACTAATCGCGAATCGGAGTTGCCGACGAGATTTATCGACAATACTTCGGACCAGTTTTGGCAGCAGGAGTTAGCAAAATAAGCCAGGTAATGATTGAACTATTCCTCAAAATCGGCTTGTGTCAAAAATATTTAAGATTTCCGTGCAGAATACTTCGTTAGAACAGTAATTAAAGGTTTAGCGCTATTTGGGACAGGCTCTTTACCTTCTAATATCAATCCTCTCACATCAACCTTTTTTTGATAGAGCGCTTCGTTGCCTTCCTGGTCCGGTTTGACTACAGCACCTTTTAATTCCAATCCGGCAAATAGACCCTTACTACGGGAGTATGTAAGAATCTTTGCGGTCAATGCCGCGTCAGTCTCGGCTGTTCCTGCACGTCCAACAGGTCCTGCAGCAGCAGAGGCATCTCCACCAATAGTGAACTTATCTTTGAGCAAATAGTCAATACCGTCAGGATTCATTATCAGCATAATAACATCAATAGCAGCTCCACCAATCTGCAAGCCAAAACTACCACCACTGAGAGTAATCATTGCTGGCGGTCCCCAAGGCCCCTTGCCATTATTTTGACGGCAGACAACGGCACCCTTACCGAAGCGACCCCCAACTACAAAGCCAGCCTTCTTCATGGAGGGAATTATTGCCACACAAGTACACTTGTTTAACAAAGGTGCAGGGATTGCCTGATCGGGAACGTCCATAACTTCCTGCATTACTTTGGCACAGTTCTGCAGCCTTTCTGTCTCCTTACTCTCTGCTATTCCAATAACTGCAATAACGCCAATCAAAATAGTTGCGATCAGACTCTTTTTCATACACTGCCCTCATTTCAATTTAAGCATGGTTTTAAGTAACATTCATATTTCGATTTTGAGCCAAAGTTAATCACGACCTTTCTGCAGTTCCTTATCTCTTTTCTCTCGCTCACGTCTCTTTTCTTCCTCTTTTTTCTGCCGTTCTCGCTGCCATTCTTCTTCCTTCTTTTGTTGTTCTCTTAACCATTCTTCCTCTTTCTTCCTACGCTCTCTATCGAATTCACCCTCCTTATTCCGATCGCCATCCTTGGGTTTCTTAAATAAATCAGGAACAGTATGACCAACTTCAGTGCCTTCTTTAATAGCGCTCTCTACTCTTTTTGCTCTACTAGTCTGCGGGTTATCCGGCAATGGTGCTACTATATCTGTTTCTTGTGTACTCGAATTGGCTGGTATAGGATTGTCTACGGAGGAGTGTTGCTTACCTGCTGATTGGTTGCTGTGTGGCGACGGTTCTGAGGATGTAGTAACTTCATTATTTGGATTGGGTGTTAGGATCACTTTTGGAACTTCTACGGAAGATTGATTTAATGTAGCAGGCTTAGTTCCAGAAGATTGAAAGACAAAGTAGGTTACTAATCCCGCTAGCAGTAACAACCCTATTAGTGATGCTGCCAGCCATTGTCTGCTCACAGGCAATTTTGCTTCTGTTTGTTGTGCATTAGTAGGAATAAGAACAGGGACAGTTGATTTAAGGGTTTCGTATTCTATTGATGGTTGTATTACTGCAGCAGTTGGGGCAGTTGATGGTGTAATTGGTAATTGAGAAGAAACCGGTAGCGCAGCACTGTCCACTATAGTGGTAGGCTTATCGCTGGCAATGGTCTGTTGAGCTTCTACAGCCATTTGGCTGGTTGGTACGCTTAGATGAAATTGCTCTGTAGAATAACTGTCTGTTGGGATGCTAACAGTTGGTCTAACAAATTGATTTGGAATTTGCTTATCAAAGTTTTTATACTCTTTCACAGTGGGTGTGTTGGTCTTTTGCTTTTCAGCCAATAAAGGTAGCTTAGAAGTATCGGCATGCTGGATTAGCCGCTGATTTACTTGTCCGCTAAAACCTGTGGCAGATTTCAGCGCAGCAACAAATTCCATGGCAGAGCTAATTCGTTCTGCACGTCTTTTCTTCATTGCCAGATTGATTACGTCATCCAGATTAACCTTAATGGTGGGATTGATTCTTGCTACTGGCTTGGGAGTATCCAAGAGATGACCCTTAATCACATTCTCCAGTGAGCCTGAAAAAGGCGCTACACCAGTTATCATCTCATAAAAAATAATTCCTAGGGCATATATATCCGTACTGCTATCGGCAGTTTCACCATCAAAGAGTTCTGGCGCCATATATTGAGGCGTACCCATTATCTCTCCTGTCTTGGTCAGTTTGATAGAGTTGCCAGTCTCGCTACTACTTAATTTTGCTAACCCGAAATCAACGACTTTTATTACTAGCCCATCCTCAGTCTCTTTCAGCATTATGTTCTCTGGTTTCAGGTCGCGATGAACTATACTACGCCGGTGTGCAGCATCTACTGCGGAGCAAATCTGCATGAACCATTCGAGGGCCTGTTCAAGTGGTAATGCACCTCTAGTTAAGAGGATCTTACGTAAGCTATGACCATTAATAAATTCCATTACGATGAATGCGCCGCCATCTTCCAAAATACCAAAATCATGGATCGTAACTGCATTAGTATGATCGAGTTTAGCTGAGGTTTTGGCTTCTCGAATAAAACGTGCTACGGCCTGCTCGTCAGAAGCAATATCGGCTTGCATCACCTTAATTGCCACTTGTCTATCAAGCTGGAGATGTCTACCTTCATAAACTGAGCCCATGCCTCCGTGTCCCAGTATTTTGATAATTCGGTATTTATCCAAGATGGTTTTGCCCACCATAGGGTCGCTTTTATCAGCATCTGATTCAACTACGGGGAAACCATCATCTGGGCAGGTTGTTACGTTACCAGGATATTGTTTTTTGCAATCTATGCAATGTTTCATTTGATTCTCCTGCAAGGTGAGTCCAGCGAATTAATATTAATAGAGATCTCAGTAGAAACGATACAAAAAACTGTTTTAATATAGAAGGAGATGTGATGTGTCTTTCTTTGCAAAGGAGAATAATCAAATGAGACCTACTCGTATCTTCATAACTGCCATAGTTTTCGCCTTCTACTTGCTTGTCAGCTTTGAGAGCGGTTTAAAGGTATCGCCAACCAATCAGGTATTGGCCGCATCTTTAAAAGCGCCGTTGAATAGTGAAGGAGTTATCGTAATTAGAGATAATGGTGGGAGGCTCGATATTAAGTGTCAAAGAAGAGATGTTGAGGTAAGAGGCAACAGAAACGATATTATTTTGCATGGAAGATGTAGACGTGTTTCTGTGCTGGGAAATGAAAATAGGGTTAATATTAAAGTCGTGGATGAGATTGATATTTCCGGAAACAATAATGACGTGTGGTGGTTAGATGGTTTTGATGGTAGACATCCTAGGATTTCTAATAGAGGCAGAAATAACACCGTTAATAGACATTAAAGATGTTGGCTCATGTGTAATTGATGAGCAATAAACCTAAACCAATGGGACTCACACTCAGACTATCAGACTTTTGTAGGTAGAGAAGGTTTCAATACTTTTCTCAAGATAGAGTAAGGGGTTAATGATCTTCAGCGCTACTTGAAATCTCGTCTACTTCAACTCTTGTGACCGCTATCAGTTCTGCTAGTCATTGTTACGCAGTTGACGTTCGATAGCCTGGCTCACTTTGATAGAGCGACCGTGCAATAAGGTGCCATTAAGCTGGCTGATGATAGTATCAAGATCTGCATCAACATCAACAAAGGCGAACCCTTTTGATTGTCCAGTATCTTTATCTGTGACGATATTGACAGATGCTACCGTGCCAAAAGGAGCAAAGAGTTTTTGTAGTTCATCGGTAGTGACTCTGTAAGGGATATTGCCAACATAGAATCGCATAGGCTTATTCTCCAAACTGACATTGATGGTGAAATTGCTCGGTTGGTAAGGCAGCTACGAGCATGCCTGTCCAGTCAATGGTAGCAATAAATCCGGGGCTTTTCCTCCAAAATCTCATCCTGTCAGAATACAAAATTAACCAAAATCCGTTATTAGTAAATAGAAAGCGAATATTACTGCAGGAAAAAGACGATAGGGCCAGTAAAGTTACCATAAGGATAAAGTTGTCCGTCTAAAGATAAGTTGAGGAGGATAAGGCAATGCAAAAGGGTTTAAGTAAGGGTATTGGGGCTAGTAACCTAACAGAGCGTGAAAGCCAAGTATTGAAGTTGTTGGCAGATGGTTATACTAATGAAGAAGCAGGAAATATTCTACAGGTATCACGGCGCACGGTAGAAGCACACAGAGCACGCATTATGATGAAATTGCAGATAGGCGAGATGGCAGGACTGGTCAAGTATGCAATTCGCAGTGGACTTACCAGTATTCAGCATCATCGTAGCTATCAGATAAAGCAGCGGGGTAGCGAAGGGCCGTTGGAACAACAAAGCTCAGTGTAATAAAGGGCACTCGCCTTGGCACAAGTGAAGTTTACAGTAGCAGCGAGTGCCCAGTTGAGGAGGGTGTGGATTAATATAGCATGAAGATCAACTGAAGCATGGCTATGACAATTTGCAATGCACTGTTTGTGCATTGCAAAGACCAAATATCTATCTAGAGAGTTGCATTCTAACCAATTCTCTGGAAATTTTTAGAGGTTAAAACAATGAGAAATCGAAAAGCAATTATCTTCGGGTTAATAATGATTTTGCTTTCTGGGAGTGTCGGCGTTTGCTTGGGACAAGATACTCAGACAAAAACTCTGAATGTAACTAGGAAAAAGGATGAGCCCATTGCAATTACAAGCTTAAGTTTTAAAGATGGTGAGGAATGGTTAGGCAGCATTGCTATAGAAGTAGAGAACATTTCGGATAAACCAATTTACTTTCTTGAAATTGCTTTGGTTATTGATAATTTATTGGGTGCCGAAAAGCCAATAGGAATTTCTCTTACCTATGGTAAGCCATTGAGTAATCGGAACGAACTATTGGCAAACACTTCAAAAATAAATCCCATTCCCCCGAAAGGTAAGACGAAACTTGTAGTTGATGAAGATATTTATGCTTCATTCAAAACGACTGTAAAAAGGTATGGTTCTCTTTCTAATGTTAATGATGCCAGGTTAATTATCCTCCATGCTAATTATGGTGATGGAAGTGGTTGGTATAGTGGAATTACTTATAATCTGCAAGGACGACAGAAAGCTGATGGCCACAAATACGTACCACTTTCTAAAGAGCAGGAACAGAAGTCGAAAGTAGATGAAGTCAATCCTATATTTGAGCCCACATTACTAAGAAAATTAGAAAGTATGAAGAGCGTGCTATTTGTAGCTAAGTTTAACACCAGTGGAACGGTAGAATATGTACGCACAGCTAAATTGATGAGTGCTGGTCAAATTTGCTACGAGCTTGATTTTGGCTTTGCCAGTTATGATTGTTGTGGAACAGAATTTTGTTGTGTACCAATCATCCTAGGATGCGGAACACAGAGAGCGGAGTTTGTGGAACTTGTTTGTCATGGAGGGGCCATATGTAATAGATTGGAGATATTTTCACCACCAGGCTGCAATCCTTGCTAGTGATTATACATCGAAAGCTAGTCTAGGTGTCCAAAACTAAAGGGCTCAAAAAGGAGGGCTACTTATATCGAACCCAGACTATATTATACTAAGTAATCTTTCGCTTGGCAGTCACCCTGTTTTGAGTTAACTTGGTACTAAAATGACTAGAATTAATGCTTAAAGAGTGTATGGAAATGATATGTATTTATCCTGAGCATGGTATAACTGGGAATCGTTGCTATCTTCCAAAAGGAGCCATAAAGGTATTTTTCAAATTGATTATCTTGATAATAATTGTGCTTTTTCCTAATGGGATACGGGCACAAGATCAAGATGTTAATGAACTATTGGAAATAGAGCTATTACTGGCAGCCAGCAGGGGGGATATTACTACTGTGCAAACTTTACTGAGTTGCGTTGTTAATTTAGATGCGAGCAACAGAAATTCAAGGACAGCCCTAATGGCGGCAGCCTTAAATGGTCGCACTAACGTTGTCGAGTTACTTATAGATAGGGGAGCCAATATAAATGCGCAGGATGGTTATGGCAATACGGCACTATCTTTTGCGGTTTGGAACAGCAACAATAGCGTGGTGAAACTCTTACTGGAGAATGGTGCCGAGGCAAAAGCGAAAGATTGTGTTGAGCGGGCGCTTAGTGGCAAGGCAGCCAACACCAGCAGAGAAAACCAAACTTCAGAAAATTGTCAAACAGTGCTCATGACAGCCGCATTTCGTGGCAACCTTGATGTAGTTAGAATGTTACTTACCAAAGGCGCTGAGGTAAACAGCAGAACGGACCAAGGTAAGACGGCACTGATGTTTGCAGCAAGCTGTAAATTTAGTTTAAAAGCACGGGTCGATACAGTAAAGGCATTGTTAACTGCAGGTGCCAGGGTTGCCGACAAAGACAACAATGGCAAAACAGCTCTGGATTATGCCTTGGAAGCAGAACATACTGATATAGTAGGCTTACTGCAGCTATCTAAGTAAGAAAAAGGTATTTTCAGGGCTGGCAACGATTCGTGCTTATGCATAGATCTGAGTAGCAACCGAACAGAAAACCAAGTTGGAAAAAATATTGCGAATAGTCGCGCGTCGAGGTTGAGCGGGCAGGTCTTGCATGTGCTTACGGGGCATTTAGTGACCTTTCCATTGTTTCTTGCTGACGAGACATCTTCAACAAACTATCTTGCAAAGCACCAATCTGATTAGCGAGGGCCTGCATACTGGCTTGTAACGATCTATCCAGCTTATCGATGGACATTGCAATAGTATCCATCTGTTTAGAGGAGTGTTTACCCAAGCGCTCAGCTAACAGAGATGAGCTGGTAGGGGCATAGGACGAGCTGGCTTAGTTGCTCTAATACATCCTATCAATAACTACTAGCGCAATAATACGAAATGCAAAAACTATCCCTTTGTATTATCATTGGCCATATATCCTAATAAGTATAATCAAAAGCCATTCTGTTCCAGCAATAATAAGTTAGTCTGTTATTTCAATTACTGGACTCAACACTGCATTTTAGCACTATAAGCTTGCCGTTATAGTAGATAGATATTGCCGATAGTAATCAAGGAGCAAAAGCCTATGTTGTTAATCTATCGACGAGTGTGGATAGTTTCATTTGTATTGTTAAGTTTACTAGTAATGTTCATATCAATGGTAACAAAAGCAGACCCAAGCTCACCTTCAGTACAAGAGAGAGCATATTCGAGCACGGAATCTATAGTGCTAGAGCAAGGCAATCCTATTGAACGAGAACTAACTGGTGGTGAGATTCATTCTTATCAGATTAAACTCATCGCAGGTCAGTTTCTTAATGTTGTGGTGGAGCAAAAAGGGATTGATATAGTGGCCGTGCTCTTTAGCCCAGACGGCAAACAGCTTGCAGAAATAGATAGTCCTAACCGCGCACAAGGTCCAGAACCAGTTTTATTTATCACAGAAGTAACAGGTAACCATCACCTAGAGATTCGCTCATTAGAGAAAACGGCTTCGGCTGGACACTACAAGATAAAAATAGAAGAGTTGCGCATCGCTGTACCACAGGACAACAGCCGCATTACTGATCATCGTGCGTTTGCTGAAGGCGAATTGCTACGCGTGCGTGGAAGTGCAGAATTATTGCAAAAAGCGATTAAGAAATATGAGCAAGCGCTAAAGTTTTTTAGAGATATCGGCGATCGCGGTAGTGAAGCCACTGCACTCAACAATATTGGTGCAGTGTATGATTTATTAGGAGAGAAAGAGAAAGCACTGGATTACTATAATAAGGCATTGGTGATCAGAATAGCTATTGATGATAAACGTGAACAAGCTGCCACGCTCAACAACATTGGTTTTGTTTATAATTCGCTAGGGAATAAGCAAAAAGGGTTGGATTACTATAATAAGGCACTACCATTAATACGGGCAGTTGGTGACCATTTGGGGGAGGCATCTACACTCAATAATATTGGTATAATTTACTACTCGATTGGAGAAAAAGAGAGAGCGCTAGATTACTACAATAAGGCATTGGCGATTATAGAAACTGTAGGTGATCACGATCATGAAGCCACTGCACTCAACAATATTGGTGTGATTTATAAATCGATAGGAGAGAAAGAGAAAGCACTAGATTACTACAATAAGGCATTAGTGATCAGAATAGCTATTAATAACCGGCGTGGAGAAGCATCTACGCTCAACAATATTGGTGCAGTGTATGATTTATTAGGAGAGAAAGAGAAAGCGCTGGATTACTATAATAAGGCATTGCTGCTCAGACAAGCTGTTGGTGATCGTGGAGGAGAGGTCATCACACTCAACAATATTGGGATAGTTTATTACTCGCTAAGAGAAAATCAAAAGGCATTGGATTACTACAATAAAGCACTGTTGCTCACGAAGGTTATTGGTGACCATTTTGGAGAAGCAAAGGTACTCTATAACATAGCACGTGTTGAGCGTGATCAAGATAACCTAGTTGAAGCGCAAGCTACAATTGAAAATTCCATCAAGCTATCTGAATCCATTCGTACAAACATTATCAATCTAGAACTACGTAGTTCATATGTTGCTAGTGTGCAAGAGTTGTATGAATTTTATATTGATCTTCTTATGCAGCTACATCGGCAGAACCCATCTGCAGGTTATAATGCCAAGGCACTTGAGGTAAGTGAACGTGCTCGCGCTCGGAGTCTGTTGGAATTACTGATAGAGTCTCGTGCAGATATTCGCCAAGGAGTCGATCTACATCTTGTTGAGAAAGAGAGAAGTCTACAACAACGGCTTACCGACAAAGCTGAGATATTAATACGTCTAAAGAATAGGAAAGGAAAAGAAATTGAAATCTCAGCACTAGAAAAAGAGATTGAGCAGCTCACCACGGAATTTCAACAAATACAAACCGAGATCAGACAGAAAAGCCCACGCTATGCAGCCCTTACACAACCACAACCTTTGAGCTTGAAAGAGATTCAAGAACAAGTATTGGATCAAGATACCTTGCTCTTGGAATATGCATTGGGCAAAGAGAATAGTTATCTATGGTCAGTAACAACAAACTCAATATCAAGCTATAAACTTCCTAAGCGAGATGAGATTGAAACTGTTGCCAAGAGTGTTTATCAATTCGTATCTAGCTATGAGAATGCATTAACGAATGCTGATACTACCTATTGGCAAGCAGCAATAAAACTGAGTCAGATAATATTTGGGCCAGTAGCTAATCAGTTAGGCAAAAAACGGCTGCTGATAGTAAGCGATGGAGTTTTACAACACATTCCCTTTGCTGGACTACCGCTGCCAACCAACACATCA
>JBFLVQ010000352.1:0-9773 GCA_040758525.1 Acidobacteriota bacterium | reverse complement strand
TCGACCAACCATTGGCACACAAATTGTTCGGGATGCTGCCGATCACGCCCGCTCAATAACCACATTAATAAAGATAAATATTCAGTGTTTGCCACTGAACAAAGGAGACGTATCTATGGAAAAGCGCTACTCCATACTGATTGTAGCAGCCATCCTGTTCACTTGCCCTATCCTATTATCATCTGCCGATCAATCAAACTGTCAGGCAAACCAACAGGAGCAAGATAGCACAGAGATAAAAGTTCAAGTTGATCTAGTTGTAACTGACGCATTAGTAGTACAGCAGCGAACTGGTAAAGTAATCGATGATCTTACTGAAAATGATTTCACACTTTATGAGGAGGGGGTAAAACAACAGATCTCGCATTTTAGCAAGGATACACTACCACTCTCAATAATTCTTCTGATTGACCGCGCTGGTTGTCTTGATCCATTCAATGACAAAGTAAGACGCGCAACCTTGGCTGCTTTGGAGAGTCTCAAGCCTGAAGATGAGGTTGCCTTGATGGCTTTTTCACAATCTAGCGAATTGATAGTAGACTTTTCCCGTAAACGAGATCTAATCGCCGATGCAATCACCAATCTACCTGATCATGGTCATGGCAATCACTGTTTCAATACTGCTTTCTATGATGCTGCACAACATATGCGTAACGCCAATAATCCCAATGGCCGACGGGTTATTATTATGATTACTGCTGTTACCAAAGGCCCTAAATGTGAACCTTCAGACAAAATCGTGCTACATGAGTTGCTCGAATCTGGCAGCGTAGTATGCGGGCTTATTCCTAGCAGTATTCTACAGCGTATGGAGAATGCTGTTGCACATATACCGCCTATAGAAGTTATCAATGGTATACCTTCCCCTTCAATCTTATTAGGAGGATTGGGTGCTCTGCGCCCTTTCAATCTTAACAAATTGGCTGAAGAGACAGGCGGTGAAGTAGTAAAGACTAAAGTGCCAGAATTGGATGTTACTTTTAATAATCTGGTACGTCGGCTACGTACCCGTTACAGTCTTGGATTTGTCTCCTCTAACCCAAATTTCGATGGTCGTTATCGCAAGCTTAAGCTAGCAGTGTCGCCTAATACTAAGAAACGATATGGCAATATTGCTGTGAAAACAAGACACGGCTATATTGCCACCAGGCGGACCAGTTAAAGATAGAAAAACCTGCTACCAAATAAGAGCGATGACAGAAATAACTATTTTTGTCATCGCTCTATTTCTTCTTCTCTTTTTCACTGCTAGGCTGCAATTGCGGTAGGGCTTTTGCTACACCATCTGTTAAGCTGAGTCCTATTGGTAAGCCTTTCAGCAATCGCTCTACCACTTCTGCAACACTCTCACCACCCAAAATTGCCAATGGGGAAAGGTTCTTGGCAAGTTCTGTAGCCATCTGTTTATCACCTAACACTTTTAAGGTAGTAACCAATTCTGGCTCAATGGCTGCCATCTGTTCTTTAAATGCAGTGACTTTGGCAGAGAGTAGTTTGAGATCAACTTCAGCCTGTTTTGATGATGCTGCGATCTGAGCAGAAGTAGAAATTTCTAGCGCTTCGGCCTGATTTTTGGCCTTTCCTACGGTCTCTAAACGATCTGTTTCAATGGTAACTTGAGTCTTGGCAAGAGCAAAATTCTTTCTTGCATTCTCTAAATCTATCGCTTTCTCTACCGTGGTTACCTGAGATTCATAGATTAGACGGTTAACCTCTTCCTTCAATCTTTCACTATTGAGGCGCATCTGCTCCTGCTTACTAGTAACTTCAAAAACAATCGCGGTACGTTGTGCATCAGAGAGGAGTTTATTAACATCAGCATCCAAAATCTTGACATCTAACACCTCAACATCATAAACCCACATATTATTCTCATCAAAGAGACGACCGGTACGTTTACCTTCGACACGCTTCTCTCCTAGAATCGCAGTGCGTATGACTTCTGTGCTATTAGAGTGAAAAATATCGATCGAGGTGGTTCGTACTGCGCCTCGTACAATCGAGCCTAAATGATCACAGAGCAATCCCACATAATTTTTTACATTAAACCATTTCTCACTCTCCTCCTCACTTTTAGCAGCAAATGAGACTCTATAGGAGAGCAATACTTCCAGTTCTACATGATCGCTAGTTTTGACTCTCACAATGTCAGAGACCTTATTGCCTTCAGTCTGTAGAAAACAGGTGGATAGCAGATTCTCATCTGTCTTGGGTTTGCCTGTGGAAAGCTTGAGTATTTCCAGATCCTCATCATAATCGAGTATACGTGTCTGTGGTCCTTTTACAATTTCACGCTTATTTCTTGCCGTTACCAATACAGCAAAACTAGGAGGAATATAGATAGAGATGGCTTTGTTGATGCTTGCAGCACCGCCAAGTTGGGAAACATAAGAGGTATCAACACGCTCTATAGGAGGTTTTTGCACTAGCCTCTCTCTTGCGGAACTAAGCGCAGCGCGTAATTGCACGGCATTAGCAGAACGATCACCCAAACCATAGAGTCTGGCAATCTCAGAATCTAGTATACGAGCCACAACCTCCACTTTAGTAGGATCAGGAAGGTAGTTCTTTGGGCCGATCTCTGTTGATATTCTCCCTGTCTCAATCTCCCTAACATAGATACCTTCCTTCTCAGCAATCGGAATGGCATGAACTTCACCAATCACAGCAAGATTTTCACTAGGAAAGAAGAAACCTTCGCGGTCTTTAAGAAACAGTTCCTGCCCAGCAGTATAAGCACCGGCTGGCACTAACTCGTTATCATTGGCGTTAAAATCCTTCACCACACGTATATATAGACCCATATTCTTCTTCAAGTGATGTGCTCGGAAGATTCTGTTACCATCGTGTTGGACGAACTCCTCCATTGGCTCAGGAAAGACTACGGCAGGGCCATGAAAATATTTCTTCTTACCATTGGGCGCTAAAAGAATACAGTATTCCCCATCTAAGAGCGTAACTGCTCTACGTACATAATTGTCATTTTCATCAGGAACAACCTCAAGACCAGTCTTGGGAATGTAGAAGCTCACATCTGAACCTTTAATGATTCGCTCTGTACCAATCGGGCTATCATCATCTACAGTCTTATCATAGACCCTAACAACCAGATATTGATCTTCACGCAACTCATGGCCATTGATCACTTCTGCCTTCTGTCCTGGCCAGAGAGGAAAGGCAACCGGACCAGATACAACAACCTTTCTCCCAATCAGCAGTTCTATCGAATAGTTTGCTCCTTTTGCCGGCTTGGCATTAGGATCTTTGGGTGGGTTCTCTAAAATAATATATTGGGAAGAAGAGGCGACAATAAATGGATTGACGCCCATATTCCCTTCCTCGCTACGCACGGTGATAAATCTGTCCTCATAATATTCTACCAGCCGTTCTGTATTGGAAAGGCTAATCTTGGTGGGGCCAACATAGAGTCCAATATCGCCTTTGGTTAGATCTTGTACATATGCATACTCGTTAGGGGCAACTAAGATATCTCTCTCACGCACATCTCTTTCGGGCATAAACTCTCCTAACATTAAATTTGCCAGCGGAGAGTTTATCATAAGAGAGAGCCAAGCTAGCGCAGAGAATAAAACGCCCGCACCGACTAAATTGCCGATGCGGACTAAAGAGGGCTTCGTCTACTGGGTTAATTATTCAACAGGAAGCTGGCCAATAGAGCCAAGGCTAAGCTGTTTACGGTTTAGGAGAAGTTTTAAGGGTAGTGTTCAACTCATTTCTCACGATTTCAACATAATGATCAATTGGCTTAGCAAGTTTCATCTGTTGACTGAGATAACCTATTTCTGACTCGATCGAACTACGTAACCATTGGTAATTTTCTTGTTCGGTAAGGACCAGTGCGCGCGCCAAATTAAGGAGAATAATCTCGTTCGCTTCTGCCTTTTCCGTCACTTTAGCAGCGGTTTTCTCTGTGGCAGCAGTCTGATTGTAAAGACACTTGGCAACCAGATAATAGCTATAGGGATCGCTTGGCAACATCGTTGTGGAAGTGCGGAAATACTCGATCGCTTCTTGCCATTGTCCTAAATGAAAGGCAACAATCCCTAAGGATTTATGTAATCCGCCAAGAAAATTCTCGCGCTGCTTCGGCCAAGTATCCTCATTATATTCATAAGGGATACTGCCATTATTTATCATCTCAATAGCTTTACGTCCTAGCTCACCTGCCAGCGTAGCGTAGCTTAAATCACTATTACAAGCACGCTCGCTGGCCAACCAACAAACCTCGGCAATCACAGTGAGATTACCAGGGTCTTCGCTAAGGGCACATTGTGCAACCAAGACGGCCTGGGGAAAATCTTTTTCTCCAATCAGCGCAGAGACAAGTTGGCGGTAAACTACTCCTCGAGCTTTACTGTCAGGATACTTTTTAAGGAATCGCTGACCAAGCTCAATCCGCTGAGCTGCAGCAGGAGCTTTAACAATCTCCTGCAACTCATTATATTCATCGCCACAAGCAACGGTAGCAACAGGACGAAACTGAGCTTGTGCACTTACCATAGTCATGCTTACGAAGAGAGAAACCATTAACCAATACCGTAACATACGCCCTCCTTGATTCGAGAATTCGAAAATTGTTGGTTGCTCAGGTAAACGATCCCACCATTGTTAGAGGCTTGCATCTTAACAATGGCAGAGATAATAGCTATATTTAGTTAGAAAAAGGTTAAAAGGTTAATATGCCACTCTGGGCAAATGATGATTGGTTAAGATTCCCTAATCGTTAGGGGAAAGCGTTATTGGTTACAGCCAAGACACTCCCATATTGTAGAGTGACTCTTGCTCTCTATCGTAGTTACATATCTGCTGATATAGGTTCATCGCGATCTGATAATACTGTAGCGCACGATCCGGCTCACCTAAATCAACGTATGCATTACCCAAATTGGTAGCTAAAGTACATTCAGCACTCTGCTTGCCTAACTGATGAAAGACAAACAAGGCCAACTCATAGTATTTTATCGCAGTTCGCAAATATCCAGAAGCAAAAAAAACATTACCTGTTTTCGCTAAAATTTGCCCCCTTCTCAATAATGCATCGAGATCGTGAATCGACGGCCCTGTTAAGGAAAATCTAGCACTTGGGCAGGACATAAAACCTCCTTTCCTGCCACCTGGCCTTATTGTTGGCTCAATTCCTGTGTTAGCAGATCGGTTTCAAATACTTATAACGGATTTATTTTAATTTTGTATTCTGGAAAGAAAAAAATTTTTGCACTACCTACCTATGCAGTTTTCTGCTTGTACTATTACTATCGTGATAATATCGCATATTGATAACAGATAGGGATTTTGCCGATTGGCAACTAACAATATCCGAGAAGACTTGCCATAAACTGCTTTTTTGAAGAGAATTTGCAACTGAAACATCACAAATAAATGTAACTTCTCAATCCGCACTAATACTCTCAGCGTTAACTTCGCCAAGCGCGAAAGAAAGGCAGGTAGCCTGTGAAAAAGACGATTCAAGTGAAGGTTAACGGGAAAACTTATCAGCGAGAGGTGGAGCCACGCTTGCTGCTGGTCCATTTCTTGCGTGATACGCTAGGTCTGACCGGCACACACATTGGCTGCGAGACCAGTCTATGTGGTGCTTGCACAGTTGAAATGGATGGCGCAGCAGTAAAATCCTGTACTGTGCTAGCTGTACAGGCTGATGGCAGTGAGGTAGTGACAATTGAAGGTCTCGCCCAAAACGGCCAATTCCATCCAGTACAAGAGGGTTTTTGGGTTCACCATGGTCTGCAGTGTGGCTATTGCACACCAGGAATGATAATGGCTGCACACGCTCTATTAGAATGTAACCGCCAACCTAGTGACGAAGAGATACGCGATGGCTTAGCCGGTAATCTCTGCCGTTGTACAGGCTACCAGCATATTGTCGAAGCAGTACGTTATGCCAGTAAGCAATTGAGCGGTGAATCTGTAAAGGCGGGAAAGGAGTGAGAAGATGGTGAAAAAATTTATTGGCGAACGAATTAAACGAACTGAAGACCCACGCCTTATCTCCGGTCTGGGACATTATGTTGATGATATAAATCTCCCCGATCTATTGCACGTTGCATTTGTACGTAGCATATATGCACATGCACATATCAATTCAATTAATATTGATGCTGCACTGGCATTGCCCGGTGTGGTAGCAGTCTTTACTGGTGCCGACTTAAAAGATCAAGTTGGAACGCTGCCAGTAGCTGGCCAACTTGAGGGTCTTAAAATTCCCTTCCATCCTGTCCTGGCAATTGGCAAGGTTCGTTATGTAGGCGAGCCTGTAGTGGCAGTAGTAGCAACCGATCGTTATCTTGCCAGAGATGGTGCAGAACTGGTGGAGATTGACTACGACCCTCTCGATACTGTAGTTGATGCAGAGACCGCGATTGCCGATGGGGCACCAATAATCCACGATGAATTTGGTACTAATCTATCATTTAACTGGAAACTTGAAGGGGGAGAGATTGAAGCAGCATTTAAGTCTGCGGATCGTGTTATTAAACAATATATGGTAAATCAACGGCTGGCTCCCATTGCGATGGAGCCACGTGGGGTAATTGCACGTTACTTACCTGGCGAACAGGAACTGACAGTCTGGTCATCAACACAGATCCCACACTTGTTACGTACTCAACTGGCAGTAATGCTCAATCTACCAGAAAACCGCTTGCGTGTGATCACTCCAGAAGTAGGAGGAGGGTTCGGCAGTAAATTGAATGTCTATGGAGAAGAAGCCGCGCTTGGTTTTATCTCTATGAAATTGGCCAAACCAGTAAAATGGATC
The DNA here is from genome assembly GCA_040758525.1 of Acidobacteriota bacterium. GTDB lineage: Bacteria > Acidobacteriota > Blastocatellia > Chloracidobacteriales > JADJPF01 > JBFLVQ01. The sequence continues at coordinate 2,977 of JBFLVQ010000352.1, read as the reverse complement.
GAGACACGCCGGGAAAATTTTGCTGCCACCATTCATGGCCGTGGTCAAAGCGGTACAATCGAGATCGCCTGTAAAAACGATGGCACTGTATTAGGTCTAAAATATACTGTGATCGCAGATTTGGGCGCTTACCTACAACTGCTTACCCCAGCTATACCAACTCTCACCGGGTTAATGCTCTCTGGCAGTTATAAGATCCCTGCAATAGGTATGTATGTGACAGGTGTATTCACTAATAAGATGGCGACCGATGCCTATCGTGGCGCAGGCCGCCCAGAAGCAACTTACGTGATTGAGCGAGTGATGGATATAGTAGCAGCGGAATTATCTATAGATCCAGTCGATGTACGTCGTAAAAACTTTCCTCGTCCTGATGAATTTCCTTACTCGACGGCAACAGGGTTAACCTATGATAGTGGCAACTATGTTGCCGCGCTCGATAAAGCGCTTGAGATGGCCGATTATCAAGGGCTGCGCGAGCGACAACGAAAGGCATTAGCAGAGGGTAAACTGTTTGGTATAGGCGTCTCCAGTTATGTAGAGATCTGTGCGCTTGGTCCATCTTCAGCAATGGCAGCAGGTGGTTGGGAGAGCGCAACGGTAAGAGTCGAACCTACTGGTAAAGTGACTGTGCTTACCGGCGCCTCTCCCCATGGTCAAGGTCAGGAGACCAGCTTTGCCCAGATCACGGCTGATTACCTAGGTGTAGCAATGGAAGATGTCTTGGTACTACACGGCGATACTTCGATAGTGCAATATGGGATAGGCACATTTGGCAGTAGAGCTACAGCAGTGGGTGGCACGGCAATGGTAATGGCCTTAGATAAGGTAAAAGAGAAAGCACTACGTATTGCTGCACATCTACTTAAAGCCAGCGAGTCAGAAGTTAAATTTGAAGATGGCAAATTCCATGTCAATGGCAATTCTCTTACCATACAACAAGTCGCATTGGCTGCGCATTTAGCTAGGGAACTACCTCCCAATACTGAACCAGGTCTTTCGGCAACACACTTCTTTGAGCCAACCAATTTCACCTTCCCTTTTGGTAGCCATATACTCGCGGTAGAAATTGATAAAGAGACTGGCGATGTAAAGATTCTACGTTATGTTGCAGTAGATGATTGTGGCAATGTAATAAATCCTATGCTTGTAGAGGGTCAGGTTCATGGCGGTATTGTACAGGCGCTTGGTCAAGCTCTCTACGAAGAGGTTGTTTATGATGAGAGTGGCCAGTTATTGACAGGAACGTTGATGGATTATGCATTGCCTAGAGCGCATCACTGTCCTTGGTTTGAGCTAGACCGTACAGAAACGCCTACACCGGTAAATCCATTAGGTGTTAAGGGCGTAGGTGAGGCTGGCACAATCGGGGCAACACCAGCAATTGTTAATGCTGTCATTGATGCCCTAAAACATCTAGGTGTCAGACATATTGATATGCCTATGCGGCCAGAGAAGATCTGGCGCTTGATTGCGGCCAAAGCTTAAACCGATTGGAAGGAGGCAAAAGATGATACCAGCACAATTTGACTATTTCGCGCCTCAAACAGTAGAAGAGGCACTCTCGCTACTTAGTAATTATGGTGATGAAGCGAAAGTTCTGGCCGGCGGTCATAGCTTGATCCCAACAATGAAACTGCGCCTAACTTCGCTTAAATACCTGATCGATATTGGACGCATTGCTAGTCTCAAAGAGATTAAGCAGGATGGCAATGTGATAAATTTGGGAGCACTCGTTACTCACCATGCCATTGAGGCTTCTCCTCTACTCAAAGATAAATGCCCATTGTTAGGTGCAGTAGCAGCTCAGATCGGTGATATGCAGATACGTAATAGAGGAACGATAGGAGGTTCTCTAGTACACTCTGATCCTGCTGCTGATTGGCCTGCAGGCATACTTGCCCTAGAAGCAAAAATCTCTCTGGCTGGTAATCACGGTCAACGTGTGATAAATGCCGAAGACTTCTTTGTTGGTATGCTCCAAACTGCAGTTCAAGAAGGTGAAATTCTTACTTCCATTCAGCTGCCATTGACTACTGGTGAAAAGACAGCCTATCTGAAAGTACCACAATCGGCCTCTGGCTTTGCTATTGTGGGCGTTGCAGTACGTTTGCGGCTCGATAATGCCGGTAGATGCTCGGCTGCCTTTATAGGAGTTACTGGTGTTGCTGATCATGCTTATAGAGCCAAGAGCGTAGAAGCAGAATTGGCTGGTAAGATACTTGATAAGTCAGTAATCGCTAGTGCATCTGAATATGCTGCCGATGGTATTGAACCACTTTCTGATATACATGCGTCGGACCAGTATCGTAGACATTTAGCGCAAGTTTATACTCATCGCGCAATCCTTGCTGCATTGGAGGGATAACCAACTCATGAAGATGGATGGCTCGCATGTTTTGAAGCTTCCCCGCGAGCAGGTATGGCAACTACTTAATGACCCGGCTGTGCTACAGCGCTGCATACCGGGCTGTGAGAAGATGGAACTGATTGGTGAGGACAGTTACGATACCGTGCTTAATGTTGGCGTTGGCTCTATTAATGGGGTCTACAACAGTAAAGTAAAGATCGAACAGAAACAGCCTCCTATCTCATACAAGATGCTTGTTGAGGGTAAAGGTAAACCTGGCTTTGTAAAAGGTTCTGGGGTGATTCAGTTAGAGGAGCAGGAAGGCAACACAACAATAAACTACCAGGGCGATGTTCAGGTAGGAGGAACGATTGCCAGCGTAGGACAGCGTATGCTGCAAGGGGCCGCCAAAATGATGGTAGGTCAATTTTTTACTGCCATAGAACTGGAAGCGGAAGCGCTCCAGCAGGCTGTACAGGCGGCTCAACAAGCTAATCAAGAGGCTGCCGAGAAAGGAGAAGAACCGCCTGCACGCCCTTTTGAACCGCCCCGACATAACCCCTGGAAAATCTTTTTCAGATATATACTGAATATCGTTAAGGGGTGGTTTCGGGGCAAGGCAAAGGA
>JBFLVQ010000351.1:0-9788 GCA_040758525.1 Acidobacteriota bacterium | reverse complement strand
ATTGCTTTTTTACAGACTGAGAAATGGATCAGTAGCGAAACAATATTTAAACATTCATTGGCTGTAACTTCAAACAATATACAGATACATTTGAATCTTGGTATGGTTCTACTTGCTCATAATCGACCTGATGAAGCCACACAACACTATCAAGAAGTAGTACGCCTTAATCCTACTTTTGCAGAAGGCCACTATAACTTAGCTGTCGCGCTGGCAAAACAGCACAAAATTATAGAAGCGGTTAAACATTATGAGGAAGCACTACGTCTTAAACCAGACTTTGATAAGGCACGCTTTAATCTTGAGAGACTTAAGGAAAGCCTGTCTATGGCAAAATAGTTTCGAATTGTGGATAAGATCTTTAGGTCGGTGTGAGTGCCGGTGCGGAGGCCGTTAGTGTTTAAAAGAGGTAATTCCCAAGTTAATGTTGATGAATTGATGACTAAAATTCGTCAGGAAGTGGCGCAACGACAGCGTCAAGACAACATCACAGAGACACAATCGGCCTCTGATTCAATAAAGATCGATTGGCAAAAACTCGATAGTAATCTGGGGATGGCTAGACAATTTGCCAATATCGGCAGAGAAGTGCCATCTTTTGCACACTATCGTGGGCCGCTACAACTGCTAGCACACTGGACCGGCAGACTGGTTATCTTCTTCTCATCATTTATTACAGAACAACAAAGACAATTTAACGGCTCTGTCTTACAACTCTTAGGTAGCTTTTATGATGAACTTAAGAAACTAGAGAAAGAGTTAGCTACAAAGGATATTCAGATCGCCAATCTCACAGAGCGTATCCGTATAATCTCAGCAGAGAATGCTCAGCATCAAGCGACACCAGATCTTGAGACACAATCAGAGATTGCTGAAAATACCAGCAAAGAGTGTAGATTGTCTGATAATCAAGGATCTTAATGGTATTCTGTTTATGAATATTGCTGTTGTAACACCAACAATGAAATCCTGCGAAAAAGGTGGCGCAGAGGCTCTTTTTCAAGAATTAGTACGCAACTTACGCAAGACAGTTCATAATGTTGATCAGATCGAAGTTATCATTGATGAATCTAACTTTGATACAATTCTTGCCTCATACTTGGCCTGTTATGATCTTGATCTACGTGGCTATGATCTAGTGATCTCAACCAAAGCGCCTACTTATATGGTGCGTCATCATAACCATGTCTCATACTTACTTCATACCATACGAGTCTTCTATGATATGTTCAAGCCTGAGTATGGCACAGGTACATCTATACAAAAACAGCAACGACAGTTGATTCACACACTTGATAAACATGGGTTGCATCCTGATCGGGTACAAAAACATTTTGCTGTAGGGAGTGAAGCTTTTAAAAGATTGTATCGAGTTGATTCTTTCTGGCGACAGATCAAATTTCACACCCTGCACCCTCCTCCTGTATTGACTGGTTTTCAGCAACCACGCCAAGGTGAATACGTCTTCTTGCCAGGGCGACTGCATAGATGGAAACGGGTTGATCTGATAATCAGAGCCTTCAAACAGATCCAGAGAGATATTACACTCAAGATTGCCGGTACAGGCGAAGATGAGCATTATTTCCGATCACTGGCTTATGATGATAAGAGAATCGAATTTCTTGGTAGAGTAAGCGAGCAACAGCTTATTGAGCTTTATTCAAGAGCATTAGTAGTACCATTTGTGCCGCTACAGGAAGACTATGGTTTAATTACCATTGAAGCATTTAGCAGCAAAAAGCCTGTTATTACCTGTTATGATTCAGGAGAGCCAACCCATTTTGTTAAGGATGGGGAAAATGGCTTTATCGTAAAACCCTCGCCAAAAGCGATTGCTCATAAAATTCAATATCTTATTGATCATCCAGAAGAAGCAGCGGAGATGGGTAGGAAAGGAAGTTCTGCAATCGCTCAGCTCAACTGGGACTTTGTTATTTCACAATTAACATCAACGATCGGTTCTGAAAATCAGATCCATAAGCGCTTTACCAATCCAGCAAAAACAGATAATCAAAGCTCTTCTCAAACTTATCAAGTTACTGTCTTAGATATGCAACCTATAGAGCCTGCTGTCGGAGGTGGTAGACTGCGGCTGTTAGGGCTTTATCATGGATTAGGTAAGAGATTGCCAACTACTTATATAGGCACTTATGACTGGCCTGGAGAGAAGTATCGACACCATCGCCATAGTGATACATTAACAGAGATCACTGTGCCATTAAGCAATGAACACTTTCTCGCTAATGATGAATTACGACAGCAGGCGGGTGGGAAAAATATTATCGATGTATCATTTGATCTTTTAGCTCACCTTTCGCCTCAATTTATTGCTGCAGCAAGCACACAAACGGCGCAAGCAGATATTGTGATCTTTTCACACCCTTGGATCTATCCATTAGTTAAAGATCAGTTACGCAAAAACTCTCAACTGATTATCTACGACTCTCATAATGTAGAAGGCTTACTACGAGCGATGTTATTAGACGATGGCGCTACTGGTACAGAGCTGGTAAAGCATGTAGCGTGTCTAGAATATGAACTCTGCCAGGCTGCGGATCTTGTGTTAGCCTGCTCGCATGAAGATCGAGAACTATTCCACAAACTTTACAATATTCCTTACAGCAAGATTCTTATTGTTCCCAATGGTACATTTATAAACAGGTTCTCTTTTATTGAAGAATCCAGACGCAATCAGATAAAGCAGAAGCTGGGAATAGATGATAAACCGTTAGCGCTCTTTATTGGCAGCCCTTTTCAGCCGAATGTTGAAGCGGCAATATTTATCTGTACAACTTTAGCTCCTATGCTTCCGGAAATAACTTTTGTTATTGCTGGTGGTGTAGTAGATCGGTTAAATCATTTGAAAACGGCCTTGACCGCCAATATACGCTTGACTGGTCGCCTGACAGAAGAAGAAAAACTCGATTATTTTGCCGCCGCAGATCTAGCGATCAATCCAATGTTTTCTGGTTCTGGCACAAATATAAAAATGTTTGATTTTATGGCGGCACGACTACCAATAATCTCTACTCCAATAGGTGCGCGAGGGATCTTATCAGGACCAGAAAAAGCATTCCATGTTTGTGAAGCAGTCGATTTTGTCATGGCTATTAAGCAGGTGGTAGAAGATCGACTATATGCACGTAAACTTGCTATCGCTGCAGATCGCTTAGTAGCAGAAGTCTATTCTTGGGAGAGAATCTCGGCAAAACTAGGACTGCTACTGGAAAGATTAAGAGCAAAAATTAACCAGCCTGCTCCGTTCTTTTCTATTATTGTACCAACTTATCAAAGACATCATTTACTAGAGGAATTAATTGCTCATCTACGTGCACAAACATTCAAAGATTTCGAGGTTATTATCGTTGATCAGAGTCATAATTGCTGGAATGGATATACACAATATCCTGACCTTGATATTTTCTACATTCATACCGATGTGAAAGGAGCAGTAAATGCACGCAATACCGCAGCATTCTATGCACGTGGAAAAGTGCTAGCCTTTACCGATGATGATTGCCAACCTAGACCAGACTGGCTGGAGAAAGCCGTTGATTATTTTGACAATCCTCAGGTGGTAGGTATTGAAGGTCAAGTATTCTCAGATAATGTTAAGGATACAAATTATCGTATTGTAAGCAATGTTGGCTTTGAGGGAATGGGCTTTATGACTGCGAATCTGTTCTTGCAACGAGAAGTATTTATGACTATTGACGGTTTTGATAGCCTATTTGATCATCCACATTTTCGTGAAGACACAGATCTAGCCTGGCGTGCATTAAACTATGGAGAAATTCCTTATGGACACGATGTACGTGTTTATCATCCTCCTCAACCTTACCAGCAGAAAGAAGGATGGATTTATGGCAATCATTTCGAAAAAGATGTGCTCTTACTTAAGAAGCATCCAGAACGGTACCGCACACTCTTTTTAAAAGAGTGCCACTATCTAACCAATGCCCGCTTTCGCAAAAATTTTCTTAGTGGCGCACAAAAGTATGGTGTAGATATAGATGAATTTTATCTCTGGCAGCTCAACAGAGTTGATCAGAACGATTAATAAGCTAATGCATAATGTCGCGATATCGATCATTATTCCCACCTACAATCGTACCATCTTTTTAGAGAGAGCAATAAGATCAGTACTAATGCAGACTCTGCCTGCTTACGAAATAATTATTGTAGATGATGGTTCCGATGCTAAATATCTCCCTGAATTGAGACGTATATCACAGCTTAGCGCTAACATCTCGCTACATCATCTACCAGCTAATTCTGGAGTATCTCAGGCAAGAAACTATGGAATTATTATCTCGCGAGGCAACTATCTACTATTTTTGGATGATGATGATGCTATTCACCCAGAGATGTTCGAGACGGCTGCTTCAGCATTTAAGGAGAGCGATAAGATCGATATTGTAATTTTTGGCTGTAATATATTATCCGAGAATAAATATTCCCACGATCTTCATCAAATATATTATCTCTTCTGCTACAAAGATTTTGCCAATTCTCCAATAAGAAGATGGCTGGATAAACTACATAAGACTAACCAGATTAACGAACTGGAAAAGAATCCTTTTTCTGTCATCCTCAAATCTTGCCCTGCTATTAATGCCTGTTTAATTCGCAAAGATGCCATTGGTAATTGCGTTTTCCAAAAAGATTTAGTATTTGGCGAGGATTGGTATTTCTGGCTATCTTTGGCATATAAGGGTTGTCGCTTTAAGGCTAAGCCAAATTATTATGCTTACGTGCAAAGACATGATAATAACACTACTAGATCAACAGAGCGGTTTTACCATAACATCACCAACTGTCTTAAAAGGGTAGTGGAAAGCGGGATGTTAAAGAGTCGGGAAGATCGCTTTAACATCCAAGCTAGATTCTTACTGGCTTACTTCAAAAAAGCGAAATTAGTAGACTTGAGAGAACTATTCTTCATTATCAAAGCCCCTCATCTAGCTTTGAAACTACTCCTCTGCTACTTATTTGAGCGTCTTTAATGCTTAAAACTTGTAATTCATATCAAGCTGTAGGCGTGCCTGAGTGCGGTTTGGATTGCCTGCTATAACATTAAATCGTCGGAAGAAAGTACTGGTAACCTGAAAGAAGACATTATTGTTGATCATATATCCGGCTGCCACTCGATTGGCACGACTATTGGTAGTACCTAGAATCACACTGTAGTTAAAGGGTGAAAGTACCGCGTCCTGTTCTGTGCGAATAAAAGTGTAGCCAAGTTCTATATCACCCTTCTCTTTCAAGCGACCAACGCGCAACTCCGCCCAATAGCCATTCTTTTCATTTGACACACGATCTGTCATATTGCGCACATAGTTACCCACAAATGTCAGAGGAAAGCGACTAGCAGGCCGGTAGGTTAGCTCTCCAATCACATCTAGTAGATTGAAATTAGCAACAAATCCAATCACATTACCAGCCGCATCACGTCGTAACCGATTAGTACTCACCAACTCTAATCCTCCACCAACTTGTGTTGATGGACGTCCTAATGAACGTGCCAGTGCATCGGCGCGGTTAAAGTTAAGGAAGGTAGTTGTGCCACTAAATAGCCAATTGGTGTTTCCTACTATACCTGTGAAGCTGCCACCCAATAAGTAAGAGTCTTTGCCTACTGATACTTCACTGAAAGGCAATTGAAAAGCCGTTAGTCGGCCTTCTTTGAAGAAGCCCTTGCTTTTTATGTAGACAGTCTCGGCAGCGCCTTCAACCTGTAGATCATTATCGAAAGTGAGTTCTGTACGCTTCCAAGGATAATCGAATTTACCTGCTTGTAGCACCACCCCGATCGGTTCAGTATTGGAATTATAGCGAATAAAGTAGCGATCAAATCCAACTGGTTTACGGGTAAAGAAATCGGTAAAGCTTTGATGTAACGAGACAGGTGTAGTGAAGCTGCCGGAACCGAATCGTATTGCCCAATCAAAATTCTTGTTGATTTCGCCGGCCAACTGTAAGCGTACACGGCCGCGCAAACGGTTACGTTCTGGTAAACCAACCGGCGCATCAAAACCCTGATTATATTGGCCATCATAGCGAATTCGTAGATCCCCAGAGAGCTTTAGTGAGCCAAAATTCTTTACTAAACTATCTAGCTTACGTTGATTATCATCGTCCTTAATAGCAGATACTGGTGGTGTTGATACAGTAGCAGGTTGTACCGGTTGGGCAGGTTCTACTGTTGCTGGTGCGGCAGTTGTGTTCTTACTGAGGGAATCAATTAACTGCTGCTGACGATCAATCAACTCCTCTAAGCGTTCTATTCGCTGTTTAAGAAATAGTATCTGCTCTTCTGTGGTTGGTGTAGCAGTAGACTTTTTACTTTCCCCTTCACCATTATCATGAGCGTAGGTTAGTTGAGAAAGGAACGATAATGAAAAGAAAGCCAATAAAAAGAGACTCCCTAGAACTTTCATCTTTACTCTCCCTGGGTAAATATCTGGCAAGCAAAAGCCCCGTTTACGCTCATTGGAAAGGCAGCGAAAGGATGGAAGCTCCTTCCTGAGTGACGAGAGTCTAATACAAGTCAGATAAATTGACAATATCTGCTTTCCATATATACTCGACAATTTATCAGTCTAGGAACACGCGGCAGTCGATCTATTATTGCTCTATTAATGTAATAAGATAGTAGCGCGCCCTTTCCTTGATTGACTTCACAAGAGCACATACTATATTTTTTTCCAGAAAGGAGAGTGCTATGGCCTACGACCCCGAGAAAGACAAGATACTGGCAGATCAGACGCTGGCTTGGAACGGTGAGAATAAGATTGTCGCCAAGATCGTGCAGTATGGCAAAGGTGAGCCAAAGTTACAGATTCAGGAGTATTATACAAAAGATAAGGGTGAATCTTTCAATCCCGGCAAAGCGTTACACCGCATGCCTATGGAGGCCGCTTACAGTTTAGTGGAAAACCTCTCAAAATTCTTGGATGAATACGGGAAAGTAGAGCCTGCCGCGAAGAATGACAAGGAAGAAGCGGCAAACGAGACATAGCCGCCATTCAGTACCTTCGCATCGGCCTGGGAAGGCGTCTCGCACTCTATCATTACGGTAGCATATTTCCATACGTAAATCTCTGGCTCACTGGTAGCTGGTTCAGGTACTGAATTGGCTACTGTGTGAGAGAAAGGCGTCGTTCGCATATGGAACTTACAGATCTATATCAACAACACGTAAAAACCCTGCAGGCCAATTACGCAGTTGCGCTAAATCAGGTGAAAGCCCAAGGCCTTGCGCTTGATGGCGTGCTGTTACATTCCGGCAGCGATATCTACTATTTCGCTGACGATCAACATATTCCTTTCCATCCTGTGCCACATTTTGCCCACTGGTTGCCATTAGAAGGGCCCAATCACTTCCTGCTGATACAGCCTGACCAACCACCACGACTTATACGCAATGTGCCACGCGATTTCTGGTATGAGACTCCTGTCCCTACCTCCAATCACTGGCAAGCCTGCTTTGATCTGGTAGAGGTCGATAGTCTAGAACAAGCACGCCAGCAATTACCTGCACTAACACATATCGCTTATCTAGGTAACGATGCTGCGCTAGCGCGTGAATGGGGGATAAAGGAAGAATTAATTCAACCACGCACACTGATGTCGCGATTAGATTATAACCGTTCGATCAAAACTGCCTACGAGATCGCCTGTCTACGACTAGCCAGCGCACGCGCAGCACGTGGTCATAAAGCCGCACAAGCGGCTTTCCAAGCTGGATTAAGCGAACGTGAGATCCATCGTGACTATCTTAATGCCATCGAAGGTGGCGAAGCCGATACTCCATATGGCAATATCATTGCGCTTGATGAGAAGGCGGCTATCTTACATTACCAACAGAAACGCGGCCCTCAGGCAGTCGCTGGCCGTCTGTTGCTTATTGATGCTGGTGCGCGCGCTTATGGTTATTGCAGTGATATTACCCGCACCTATCTGCGTAATGGTGATGATCCAGTCTTTCGCGCCCTACTTGATCGTATGGAGACACTTCAGCGTGCACTGGTAGACCAAGTACGTATAGGACTCTCTTATGTAGAGATCCACCGCGCTACACATCGTGGTGTAGCGGATATTCTCTCTGAATTGGAGATCATACACTTAGGCGCTGAAGAGATCTTTACACGGCGTTTTACACATCCTTTCTTTCCACATGGTGTTGGTCACTTTCTAGGTATACAGGTACATGATGTTGCCGGCCATATCTCTGATCCTGCTGGCACACCTGCGCCTCCTCCACCTGAATATCCCTTCTTGCGTAATACACGCACAATTGAAGCAGGTCAGGTCTTTACCATAGAGCCTGGTTTCTATTTTATCCCTATGCTGCTTGAACCTTATCGGCAGGGTGAGGAGAGTAAACATTTTAATTGGCCACTGATCGATCGATTATCCCGCTTTGGTGGTATACGTATTGAAGATAATATCCATGTAACGCAGAGTGGACCAGAAAACTTGACGCGGGCAGTACTATGATCGAATTTGATCCAAATGCGGCGGCATTATCAAATAGTGGTATCTATGGATTGCCGCATACCCTGGCGGAAAGTCTGGTTGTGATTATCCCTGTACCTTTTGAAGCAACTACCTCTTATGGTGGAGGTGCCGCCGCTGGCCCTGCCGCGATTCTGGCTGCCAGTCGCCAGGTTGATCTTTATGATTATGGTACTGGCCGCCCTTATGAAGCTGGTATCTACCTACTTGCTGAATCGCCCCAGATACAAGATTACAATCGCAAGGCAAAACGGCTTGCTAAGCCTATTATTGCTCGTGGTGGTGATCTCACTGGGGCAGCAAGTTTGCAACGCAACTTAAAGAAAGTGAATGAGTATGGCGCTGCTGTTAATGAATTGGTCTATCAACAGGCTAAGGATCTGATCGCACAGGGTAAGATCGTGGGTGTGATAGGTGGTGATCATGCTGCCCCCTATGGCACGATTGCAGCGCATGCAGAAGCCTTTCCTGGTTTGGGTATATTGCATCTAGATGCCCATTGTGATCTGCGTGAAGCATTTGAAGGTTTTACCTGGTCGCATGCCTCTATAATGTATAACGTAATGACCAGGCTTGATAAGGTCGCACGGTTGGTTCAGGTTGGTATACGCGACTTTTCTGAACAAGAATTGCAAATGGTACATGCCTATGGCGGGCGTATTGTTACACACTTTGATGAAGCGCTAGGGGAGCGCAAGTTTGCTGGTGAGCCCTGGGCACATTTAGTTGAGGAGATAATCAAAGACCTACCGACGCAGGTCTATCTATCATTCGATATAGATGGACTCGATCCTACACTCTGTCCAAGCACTGGCACACCTGTGCCAGGGGGACTCTCATTCCCAGAAGTAGTAGCGCTGTTGGCTGCTTTGGTACGCTCAGGACGACATATTGTTGGCTTTGATCTCAACGAGGTAGCGCCTTCGCCACAAGGTGGCGAATGGGATGCCAATGTGGGTGCGCGTCTGCTCTACAAGATGATCGGCTATACACTGTTAAGCCGCAAAAATAGATGTTGAGGCCACAGTCGAGTCCCATAACAGCTTAAAATTAATGCTTCGTTGTGCGCGTTCACGTGGATAGGAGAGCGCGTTCTGCAGATAACGAACTCCATCGATCACTTTGTCACAATTGATATGGCTATGACCAAACACATGTATTGCGGCTGAGAGTTGTCTAATCTGTGCTTCTAGTGTGGTACAGCCAGCCACTTTTGGTAGACCCTTAAATTTCAAATATTCTACTGGTGGCAAAAGCTCTCTGCGAGG
>JBFLVQ010000350.1:0-9810 GCA_040758525.1 Acidobacteriota bacterium | reverse complement strand
TCTCTCTCAATTTCAGCCCTTTCCTCTGAGTCTGGAACATTAAGCATTACTTCCCAAGAGATATTGGCGTACTCTCGGCAATCAGTACAGATATGCAGGTGTTGTTGGAATTGATCCTCTTCTTGAGGAGGTAGCTCACCCTGACAGTGTTTGATAAATCTAAGCTCATCCCAATGTGGACAATCCATAAACGCTTACCCCCTGATATTATTGGTATGTAGCGAGCTTCGCATTCTATTCAAAAATTTACCACTCTCTTGGAATACTAATTGTTCCAACTGATTCTCAAAATGAGTTGCTGATTGATAACGAAATTGGCGCAAGAGCTGATAATTATCTTTTGCTAATTGAAGAAATACCTGCTCACTGATTTCACAAATATTATCAATAGTAGGCTGCAACTGTGCTCTGCGAAGCTGAAAGGTGTAACAGATGGCTTTTGTTATTAGATGCTCATAGCGGTTGATAAACTCTTGCCAAACTAACTGGGTTTGCTCAACAGATTGTTGAGGATCAAGAAGTTTAGTGATCAATTCGGCATTACCGTACTGACGGACATCCATAATCCTTCTAACACCCTTAACGCTGATAAGAGTTGTAATATCCGTAATACTCGTAATGTTCATAATATCGATAATTCCTGCCACAGCCGTAACACTCATAATACTCTCATCCTTCATGCCTGCACAATAAGATAACTTGCTTCTATAGAAGAAAATGAAGAGAAAATAGCAAGTCTTAAGCCAATTACCTTAATAATCTTTGAGGAGACGCTAAGCACATGGACTATAAGGAATAGCGAGAGGATATGATAATGATTAACGCTGATCTAAAGTGGGGCACAATATCGTAGATAGAGGCATAGTTGAGGAGAAATGGTTAAGAAGAAATCGCTAACACGCAGATGGAAAGAAGTCCAGCCTGAAGAAAATCTTTTATAACCGAAGAGAATGTTAAGGTGTGTCAGATAAAGCACAAGGTAAAACTGCTATAAAATCACTGCTAAAGCAATTCTACCAGATGTAAGCAATTCGATTTTCCGCTATTATTATTATCAATGTAGGTGCTCATAACATGGTAGGTATCGAATAATAAATAGTATCAACAGGCTCACAAGTTAAGAGGATAAATCTATAGCCAAATAACAAACTCTCTGAGTGTTGCTAGAGGGATTATTTTCTTCTATTGGTGGGAGGATAAATATGGACAGTGCGGGTAGAGTACTGATTATCGATGATGAAGCATCCTGTCGATTACTGTTGAAGGAATGGCTAGAAAGTTGTGGTTATCAGTGTCATCAAGCCAGTGATGGTACAGAAGGGCTTAACCGTGCCTTGGATGAAGAGTGGGATCTAATACTCAGTGATATCGTGATGCCTGGCCTGACAGGGATAGAACTGGCAAGAGTAGTGAAGAGGTTTAAGAGTAGTGTACCAGTCATTATGATTTCAGGTGAACGTAAGAGCACTACGGTTCAAGCAGCATTTCGCGAAGGCGCTTATGATTTTGTCTTCAAGCCCTTTGATATGGATGAACTAGAGATGACGATAGCAAGGGCAATGGAAAGGAGTAGATTAGCAAGAGAGAATGAAGAGTACAAATTGACATTGGAGCAGCGCGTTGCGGAACAGGCAGAACGGATTCGCACATTGACGCTCGGTTCAATTTTGGCATTAGCGCGTGCGCTAGAAGCCAAAGATCCATATACCAATGGACACTCACAACGAGTTGCTGAATATGGAGTATTGATAGCACAACAGATTGGCCTGGATTATCAAACCCATGAGCGAGTACGTATCGCTGGTCAACTACATGACATCGGTAAGATTGGGTTGCGTGAGTCGATCCTCAACAAGCCAGATAGGCTCACTGATGAGGAATATGGAGTTGTCTGCCAGCATACTGTGATCGGAAGCGAGATCCTCAAGCCAGTAATAACAGACACTTGCATAATATGCGGAGTTAGACACCACCATGAAAGGTTTGATGGTAATGGCTATCCAGATAGATTAGCTGGTAAGGAGATTGGGTTAGAGGCACGTATTCTTGCGGTAGCAGATACTTATGATGCGATGACAACAAATCGAGCCTATCGTCCTGGTAGGAGTCATGATAAAGCTATGGCTGAGCTAGAGCGTTGTGCTGGTACACAGTTTGACCCTATGGTAGTGAATGCCTTTGCTCGTATTCCATACGAGAAGATTAATAGTGTCCTGGAAGCTATTCCACCGATACAGCAATGGAGTTTTAGGGCTAGCTCGCGATAGTTAAATAGGTCTAGTGGCCAAATGAGTTTATAAGCGCGTTAAAGTGAAAAAAGAATCAGAGTATGGGAATAATAGTGGGAGGGACAAGGATATGGGCAAAGATAAAACTTCAGGTGTCTCTACAGCTAGAGTTACTTTACACCAACATCGGGTGAGTACACAGAAGATCCTTTTAAAACAATTTCGTGCTAAGCTGAAAAAGGCTAGAGCGGTTGGCAAAATGGAAATAGATCTGAAAGCGGTTGCTGAAGAGAATGGCTGTACTAAGCTGAATCTGATCGGGCTAGCAGCACGTCAGTTGGTGGCAGAGTGTAAAGAAGAGATAGATTGAGAGACAACATTGGTAGGAATGGTAGCGCGGATCAAACCTGTAAAATAAAGGTGATACTGATGGTTACATAAACTATTTGTGTCATCAGAAAAATATTACTAATGGTGGGGAAATAAAGATGGAAGCATCAATAGGGATAAGTGTATTACCTCTGGAAGAGTTGATCATTAGAATCATAAATAGTCCTAAGCCAACTGTTATCTCAGCACAAAAAGAATGGGTTGAATTGACAGATCGATTTACTGAAGAGATTATTGAAGGTATTGAGCAAACCTATGCTAAATATAGGAATCCTTCGACAGCTAGATCACTTAAGCAACATGATATTGACGTCGAGGAGTTTCTCGTTGATCTAGTAGTAAATAAGGACTGTGTTCGTTACATACTGTTTTTCATCATTCACAAATTTAGTGATATGGATCATTTCTTATTGCGAGGAGTGCTACAAGATGTATTGACAGGATATGATGGCGCGCATGATATTTTTCGCCTCATAGCTGGCCTGGCTATGGAGAAATATCTAGCGGAAGAGGGATTATTGGAACCTATACGAGTTCCATTGCTAGTTAGGATAAGCGATTGGATTAAGTTTTTTATAATGAAGCATCAGTGCAAGAGATTATATTGGTTAACAGGCCCACTGCGGCGATATGCTCATAAGAGACGGCCAAAAGAGAGATATAGATTCAAGGATATTTAGTTCTTAATCGACAAGGGAAACTGCCGATGTATAATCGCGAAGGTTTATTCTCCAAGCTGTCATTAATGGTGAAATTGCTCGGTTGGTAAAGCAGCTACGAGCATGCCTGTGCAGTCAATTGTAACAATAAATCCGGTACTTTTCCTGCAAAAATTTCACCCTGTCAGAATACAAAATCGATCCCAGTCCGTTATTAGTAAATAAGAGGCAATATTACTGTAGGAATAAGACGGTAGTGTCAATAAGACTACGGTATAGGTGGTTGTGTCAACATATCGATAATAGTGGGAGGTAAAACGATGTCACAGGGTTTGCGTAATAGTCTTTTAATAAACAAACTAACAGAACGTGAGAAAGAAGTGCTAAGACTGCTGGCAGATGGCTACAGCAATGAGGAAACAGCAGATATTCTACAGTTGTCACGACGCACGGTAGAATCACATCGTGCTCACATTATCCTGAAGTTGCAAATGAGTGACTTGGCTGGACTAGTTAAGTATGCCATTCTTAATGGATTAACCAGTATAGAGCAACATCGCAGTTATGAGATGAAGCGAACGGTGGCTGAAGCGGCAATTGATCAGTAAGGTGTGTTGTAAGCAGGAATAATGTGGAGCGTCTAGCAAGACTAGCCAAGTGAGCAAAGAGTGAGCGCGGCACTGGAAGGAGGCACAAACTTACGCAAGCAGAATGCGCCCTTGTTACACGCTATCCATTCGAGTAAACCAGCGCTACGCGTTAAGTATTACAACCGGATTATAAAGCTAAAGTTCAAAAGTTCAAATAGTTTCAATTGAAAATACTGGCTTGGCTAGCACCTGGTAATTTCAAACGTGATTTTTGAATATACCCAATATTTTCAAAGATCTACTTTGAAAATATTGGGTTGGTAGGGCAAAAATCAGGTAAAACTTGTGGGGGGTTCTAAGAATTGTTGCCAAACCTTTATTCCTAGTTTCTTGACTGGGGTCATTTTTTGACGTTGCATTATTTAAACAAGCAGTGTTGAGTAATCACCCCAGTCAATTAGGTCCACTATACTATTTTGCTGCAGCGACAAATTGTTCGATAGGAACGGATTTCACTGGAGCATCAGTAACTTCATGCCAGCTACCATCAACAAGGTATCTATACATAGCTCTCCCAGATGACCAGTTGTCTTCTAAAACCATTCGCAGTTCAACATTAGGTGGAATAACTGGACCTATGCCAGCGTGTGCAGGCCAATTGATAATTGGATAGCCAACAGCCGTGACAAGAATGTGTGATTTATTGGGCATTACTGTCATGTAGGTGTATTCACCTTGTACTCTGGTAGCGATATCCAAAGGGGGGTTGGTAGTTTGAGTAATGCGGCCTGTACCTGTTACGGTCTTGTTAGGAGTGTAGACACTAAGATGTAGTTTGAATAGTGGTGCACCAATCAGGTCAGTACCAATGTCATAAGATACAACAAAAAGACCGGTCTTTTGATCTGCCATACATATCCTCCTTAGTTTTGGGTATCACACATTTTGGGAAAAACTGGCTTTCGGTAAAGCGGAGCGCATTGTATAAGAAAACCACAATACCCGCAAGATAGTATAAATGTTACAGTTATAGATGCTTAGAATTATTACTATCGAAACTATTACCGCTTTCCGTCTGCTTGGCAACCAACTGTACGTGCAAGGCAAAGATCTTGATCATCATTTCAGTGAGAACACTCACAGTAGCAGCGAGCACCCGGTTGAGAGAGTGTGCATAAACCGGGACACAGATTAAGACAAAGCCCATATAGAAACACTATTGTTTGCTAAACTGCTGCAACAAGATTACTCAGCTTGCCAAGGACCGGAAGGCAGCCATATCATATTGAAATGTCCGCTCTGGATTGCTTCATAGGTTGGCGGCATGAGGAAGTTTTGTAAGAGAATAATAACATCGGTAAAGGAACCCCCCTGCATTTGCAGGCCATTTCTGCGAATAAAAACCTCCCATTGAGTCTGCTTGCTTTTTTCCTGATAAAAATCAGGTGTCAATGCCAAAGGTAATTCTGTTGGTAATGGAGTTTGACGCCTAGAAAAAGTTGCTTTGATAGCCTGAGCAAGAACTTCTCCTTGAAAATCAAATTTGCTTGCCAATATCCATATGTCATAGAAATCTTTCATTCGGCTATTAGCGATGCCGAGCGCGACCATTGCTTGAAATTTTTCTGCGATAACTGTCTCGCGCGGGTAGGCCAATAGTTGGGGTTTGGGAAAATCAAGTAGTGTTGGATACTCCACTTCCTTTGGCGATGGTGTAATTGTATCTCCAAAGCCAATATCAACCTGGATAAGAATTTGTGCTGCTTCTAAGCGTGCTTGAAAATGGATACGCACACCTTGATATTCTTGATCTTGTTTGATGCGTTCCCCCTTCACACTTTCTAATAAAAAGACAAGGCCATCTTCCTCAACTTTAGTAGCAATAATCTCTCGAAAGATATGCTCTAAATGTGCAATATCGCTAGGGCCGCGTCCAAGCAGGTCGAGATCGCGTGTAGCTCGATGTGGATTATCACTCCACAATGTAAAGAGAGTGGCACCTTTGAGAATAAACGCTTTACAGTATTTACTCAAGCTTAGCCGATAAATCGTGCGTTCGATGCCATAACGTGTTAGTAAAAGTTGGAAATCTTCGTGCCGTTGTTTCGACATATTGAGTAGTCGCTGACGGATTGAAGCTGCTAGATTACGCGGTTGGCGAGGCGAGTTCATAAAATGGCCTCCAGATAAGGTTGTATGATTCGAGCTACGCGGCAAATTTTGGCGTAATACCAAATTTCATCAATTGTCGCAAGGCGTTTTTTTAGGCAATCGCGCAATGCCTCAACTGCAATATCAACGCCGATCTTATTACGATATCTGAAACAATCCGCCACCGTCTTTGCTGGTTTGTAAATCTTTACGCGCACACCTTCAATGGTATGCTCTGCTATTCCAGCGCTTAATACTTCTCCTGAGAATCTAACAATATGTAATGGTAGATCATTACTAATTGGCTTATGGGCTTTTCGATCAATTGCCAGCCAGACTTCAAAAGGTGATTGAGTAGTTAGTTGATAAAAGCGTAGTGCTGATAGTAGACAGATAATTCCACGAGGAACACGTTTAGCAGCCTCTGCCAAACTATGATGCTCAGTTATTGTTTTTGTTGGAAGTAGGTAGAGTCCACGACCGACGCGCTGTAACTTTCCCTGACGATAGAAATACCATAAATATTGTTGTGGAATACCTTCTAGTGCTAAATCTTTAGGACGGATAACCCCCTGTTTTTTCACTAGGTTAAATAGCTGTTGAGCCTTAGATTTCATACTTCATATTATATGATAAAACATTGTCAGTTAGCAACATTAGCCGAGATTTTATCACATTAATTTAACCACAGCCATGAGAGTGTTAACGAATTTACTAGCTCGGCTTGGGTGAATGGAAAGATGCTCGATTAGCTAAACAAGCAATAGACAATCATGATTCAATTCAGCAAACCAATGAAGATGGTTTTGTTTAAGAGATGGATCGATGGTTCTAAAAGTTAGGTTAATTCTAGGCTGGACTACTTTGGCAGTTTTAGGAATCTGATGCTGCCAATAGTGTTGAGTAGTACCTTGCATAATAAGCAAACTGCCCTTGGCAAGAGGAAAAGAGCGCCTAGCTAGATCCTTGTTGAGTTTATGGCGGAACTGGAAAACTCTTTGTGAGCTAAGACTGACAGAAGCAATATTTGGATTAGCGCGTAATTCCGGCTCATCATCAGAATGCCAAGCCACACTATCTTTACCATCTCGATAAAGGTTTAAGAGCACACTGTTGAAGCTGATATTGGTGAAGGATTCGATCTTCTTTTTGATTGTTAGCAAGATCGGTGTCCAGAGTTGTGGCTGCATGGTAATGCCAGAGTAGGTATAAGCTTTACCAATATCGCCATACCAAGCGGTAAGACGAGGCTGCGATATCTCCTTATTAAAGAGCCTGATCTTTTCATGTTGCCAGTCAACTGTATCTAACAACTCTTGAAAGAAGAGATCGCTTTCCTCATCAGTGAAGAAATGGGGATAGTAGGTAACATCAGCATCAGGCATTGGCAGCCGAATTGTAGTCTGAGTTAAGTAATTAACACTCACTAGCGACTCCTTATAGAATTATTATGAGAAGCTATTAGAAATGGGCGTATTGCTATGTTTTAGCAGCTTTATTTTTCAACCTAGCTTTTTTGTTTTTGCTTTTGACCACAGCTTTACCAATAGGTGCGCTGGTAGCGATCTTATTATTAAGCTTCTTGAGAGTGCTCAGGATCTGGTTATTGAGTTGATTAGTTTGAGCAAACTGCGAGATGACTGCGAGAGCTTTAGCAAAAGAATCAGCTTGAGTAGCAATGGCAGGGAACTGTGTAAAGAAAGATTCAGCTCTGACAATGAAAGCGTTCATTGCTCTATCCATTGCATCTTGCTGACGAGACACCTTAAACAAACTATCTTGCAAAGCACCAATCTGATTAGCGAGGGCCTGCATACTGGCTTGTAGCGATCTGTCCAGCTTATCGATTGACATCGCCAAAACATCCAATTGTTTAGTCGCAGATCTACCCAATCTCTCAGCTAGCAGTGATGAGCTGGTGGAGGTATATGGCGAACTGGCCGAGCTGCTAGTCTGCAATGGAGGTCTCTTTACAGCTTGGCCTAACTGTTGGTCTACTTGCTGGCCTGGTTGTTGAGGATGCTGAGAGAATCTAGCCAATATTTCAGCTTTAGAAGGACGTCCAGGTCTACGCTTAGGCTTATCCTCGACAGGTTTATTAGGATGCCCTTGTCTACGCAGTGCACCAGATTCCACAGCACTCTGCAGTGCTCTCTCAACATCAGGACGATAGAACAGAG
This sequence comes from Acidobacteriota bacterium, assembly GCA_040758525.1. Classification (GTDB taxonomy): domain Bacteria; phylum Acidobacteriota; class Blastocatellia; order Chloracidobacteriales; family JADJPF01; genus JBFLVQ01. The sequence continues at coordinate 1,612 of JBFLVQ010000350.1, read as the reverse complement.
CTTATGATCATCTTGAGATGGTATCAGTCTAGTTAGCCCATGATCCTTCAATATACCAATCCATCGATAATATGATCTTTCACTAACATCAACCTCTCTCTTTATTATCTCTCTATGCAGCCACATCTTGGTATCGCTGAAATGCTCAACAGGCACATCAGCCCAGAGCTGCGCATCGGTAGGGGCGGCAGGCAGGACATGTTCAAACATAGCTTGTTGTTGCTCATCAGTAGCGTTTGAGTCAGCATCCATTGTGGCAGCCGGAGTATCAGATGAGTCAGAATCATAATGAGTATGCATAGAAGAATCCTTGACGATAGGTTTATTGAACAGAAAGGCAGGCGCATTCTTCGGGCTTCAGTCCTATCTATTACCAACAAGTCTGTAAGTGGGTTTATTTGCAAGGAGATAGAGAATGACGCAAAAGCCATTGTTGAAAGTTGCGTTTTGTAATTAATGGTTTAATAAACGTGTCCCATCGGCAAATTGGTAAAAGAGAAAATAGAGATAAGATAAAGTTGTCTTCAAAAAAGAAGGAGACAACATATGAGTGCGAATCCGAAGGTTGAGCTAGAAGAAGTAAAGAGAGCATTTGAAAAATTTCGAGCAGGACGAACTGGAAAAGAGAGAATACCAGAAACATTGTGGGCCACAGCGGTAGGGCTGCTGGCATACTATCCATTAAATGTAATATGGCGGGAATTAGCACTCAAACCAGACTACTTGAAAATGAGAGCGGGACTGGCCAATAAAGAGCACCGCACTAAATCAAAGAATAAATCATCAAAATGTCTCTCATTAAAAGCCAGTGAGTTAACAGCAATAAATAATGGTGTAAATAATGGCGTGAATAAAAGCTCAGACCCAATTATTACTGCGGCCTCATTTCCCCATCAAAATGCAGGGTGTCGATTAATCATAGAGCGAGTTGATGGTAGTCGGCTGCAACTTAATCTGCCTACTGATTGGCAGCGCATACAAGAATTGTGCAATAACTTCTTGAGAGGCTGAGATGCTGCAAATCATGCCTCAACTCCAGATACTGCTATGTTATGAACCAATAGATTTTCGCCTGGGTCTGGATCGACTTTCCGCGCTATGCCGTAGTTGGGGTCAAGACCCTCATTCAGGCCGGGTCTTTGTTTTTAGAAATCGACGTGGCACTCAACTGAAGATCATGACCTACGATGGAGTGGGGCACTATTTGGTGCTACGTCGCTTCTGCCAAGGACGATTGTGCTGGTGGCCGAAAAAGAGTAGTGAACCTCTCACCAGATTGGCAGCACAACAATTACAAATCCTCTTATATCAAGGTAATCCTGACACGGCCTTGTTTGCTCCAGATTGGCGCAAATTAACTGTTTCAGTCCCATAAATGATCAGTGGTGATTAGGCTATTTGTTTAATTTTGTGTTGATGAAAATTCCAAGGAAGCCAATGTGAAGGCTGTGCGCGCACCTGCCGTGCATTGCGCATGAGCATAACCAAATGGGTGTAACCCTGAAATTGAGCGACAAAGCAACAAGATAGAAATGGTTGCCAAGGCAAAGGATAACAGAGTGTAAAAAGGTTCTCAAAGAAGGCAAACTCTTTTGCAATAAGAGAAATCAAG
>JBFLVQ010000349.1:0-9816 GCA_040758525.1 Acidobacteriota bacterium | reverse complement strand
AGCATCAATCAATGGTAGACCACTTCTACGTTTTGCCCAACTCATAACAATTTTTACTACACGCGGTATAGGCAAACGAATCACAGTAGCAAGAGACTGTCCTACCAGTGCGGGTGCGCGTTTACCAGAAAGGAAGAGATCAAAATCGGAGATCGCTTCTCGTAGTGTTTCGTCAGTCACTTCAACACTATCATTGCTCTGTGCACTGACCGCTACTACAACTGGTGTGGCCACCTCTGAGGGCACTTTCTCTATCTGATCGGGTACTGCATCCTCCTCAATATCAAAGACAAAAGGTGATAAGTTATAGAGATGTTCTAGGCTAAAAGAACTCTCTTTGCTGGTCTCTCCTTGCTTATTAGTAGTCTCGGCAAAGACATCAGTTTCGGTAATGACTTTGTCCAGTGGTGACTGTCCACTAAATTCAAGATTTTCTAGTTCACGCTTTAACTCCAGCACACTTTTGGGTCGATCATCTGGGAATATAGCCAGTCCACGATTGACAAGGCCGCTGAGTTGAAGTGAGATATCGGCACGCACTTCATGCAGCATTGATACTTTACCAAGTTGTGCACCAGGTACTATTCCAGTCAAAGCTTCATAGATTACCAGACATAAGGAGAAGATATCAGAACGAACATCTATTAACGAATTGAAAATCTGTTCTGGCGCCATATATTTGATCGTGCCAGGAATGTTTGGGCCAGTGAGACTATCGTCAGTCTGTTGCATCAGCTTGGCAATACCAAAATCAAGTACACGTGCCATGATATCGCCATCATCAAACTGTTGGATCATTATATTCTCTGGCTTAAGGTCACGGTGAACAACGCCTCGTCGATGCGCTTCGTGTAGTGCGGCACAAATCTGTTTGGCAATATGGATCGTCTGACGCTCAGAAAGTTTTAATTGATTATCTAACAAGCGTCGTAGCGTAATTCCTTCAATGTATTCCATAACAATGTAGGGAACATCATCCAACATCACACCATAATCGGTGACCATTACTACATTGGGATGGTTGATACGAGCTAGTGCTTCGGCTTCACGGCGAAAACGGCTGAGCCGATTACTATGCTGACCAGCACTGCCAAAATCCATTATTTTTAGTGCAAAAATCTTATTTAGAAATTGATGGCTGACACGGAAGACTTTACCCATTCCTCCCTGTCCTAAGAGAGATTCGATACGATACTTATTATCTACGACGGTACCTATAATCGATTTAGAACTTGCTGACTGCTCCATGATCCTGCCTCTGGAAGATATATAAGCAGTTTGCATGAGGTGTTTTTACTGCGCTATTAGTGCTTAACCGTTTAGTAATTGAGGTAATAGAATGGCATAAATTGCAGGTAAAGTCTATTGTCAATATTCCGTTTTTAACAACACTAAATTGGATCAGAGAGGGTTGAACCTATTCTAAAATATCAAATCTTAGTTCACTTGCTGCTTGCCCTCGTCCAGACTCTTTTTTCCTTCCCATCCATAGATGTATCAGTCCATCAAGCCAACGTGTATATTGATAGGCGCGCGTGACACGTAAGCCAGTACGAGGAATCTCTTCTTCCTGTATAGTCAATTTTTCTCCTGTTGCTGTTTTTAAGATTGCACCTTTAGGCAAACTTCCAGACTGTGAACCAAGCTTAAATTGAAAGGAGTTTTCTTGTAATGGTGATGGTAGTAGAGGGTACCAATAGTCTGGGACATTAGTAGCAAATCGATAGACTAATGGCGTAAGAGAAGAATTACTAGGTCTCTTCTCTACTGTCTGTTTTTGTGATTGTGCACGATTAATAGGTTGTCCAATACGATTTTCAATAATCTGCTCTACTGCCCAAGCCATATTGGCATTCTCGTCACGTAAAAATAGTACCTCTTCTATTGCTTTGCTCTGCAAGTTAGTAGCAAGCACAGGGGGAAGAAATAGTAGTGGTTGACTTTTTACTGGTTTGCTTACATTACTACGTCGATCCGTAGATAAGGTAAAGATCGACCAGTCCATCCCCTCTTTATCGATTTCGTTAGCTGCACGAATAAGAATACGTTCGCCAAAACTGTCGGTTATTACCAGCGAAGAAATACGACATAGCGAACCTACTTTTATTTCCACTGGTACAATAAACCAGTCATTGCTATAAATAAAAGCAAACTCTAATAATAACAGTTTAGCTAAATCTTCCGGTTCTGCCTGGACAACGCTAAAATCGCTACGCGCATCTTCAAACTCCCACCAACGAGAAGCTGGCATACCAGGATAGCTTACCGGTACAGGAATAGTAGTTTGACTAATCTGCTCTACATCTACACTTGCTCCCAAAGAAGCACCTGGGTAAATGTTAAATGTGTGCCAATCAAGATCTCCTGTTGCATATTCTGGCGCTGTTAATACCACTTCTCCTACAGTTGTTTTTGCGGCAACAGCAAACTCATATTCCATGCGTTCAGGAAGCCAAGATGACTTGCTAGTAGTAGGCTCGCTAAAAATTGTTTCGTACCATTGCAACCAAGTATTGGCAAGTTCAATAACCTTCTCGCGATCCACTTCTTTAATTATCGGCTGGATAGGTAATACAGATGGCTTAACTATTCTGCTAACTGTTGGGCGTAGCGCAGCGCGTAAGTCTAGATAGAGCCGCTCACCATCAGGAACACGTTTAGCCATTGTCTGCCAAAACTGTAGACTATCACGATCTAGTCTCTCTTTTTCCATCTCAGAAGGAAATGGTAATGCATAGTGAGTAAGGTAAGCGTTACGATAAGCAGATAGACCACGGTCTGCTAGCAGGCGTAAGAAATGTAAGCCTGCTTCTACAGCAAGATGTAACTTTTCCACTTTTTTATTATGAATCTCTTCACGCTCAACCAGTGTCTCTAGTGCAATAGTATTACTATCATAGTTTTGAATAGCGGTAGCAACACCATCATTAAACCGTCCAGGACGATAACGAGTAAGACGCGCACATTCTGCCTGTAATCGTGCCATAATCGGCGAAGCAGCATCCTCTCCCTTAAATTCCCCTAATTGCCATTGGCGAGCCAGTAACCAAAGAGGATCATGTATCTTTGCCTGTAGACCAACTCGTATATCTTCATTACGAGTACGTGGCTCAAGTCGTGTCCAGGTGGTAATGGAAGGCATAATAGTTAATCTCCTTGTGGCGGGATATCATTGGCTCGCGAGAAATCAACAGCAATAGTATCCCCTGTAACATTATTAGCAAAATAGAGTGCTGGTAAGAAATGTCCAACTTCACCAAGGATATCAGGATCAACCGCACGCAGTTTGGCCAACTCCATTGACTCAAGTAGAGTAGCAGCTAATGTATCCAATTCCCAATTGGGTTGCTCTTTAGGTGGTAATGCTAATAGGATAGCTTGAGGCGCATGCGCATTTGGCTCATCAAAATGAAAAGCTAATCCAGTAATCTCACTTCTATTAGGAATAACCTCTCCCCATTCATCGATAAGCAATCCTACCAGTGGTTTCTTGAAGTCGATAGCAGTGCCAAAATGAGCAACTAGCGAAAGACGGCCTCCGCCAATAGGCTTATCAGGCAAAGAAGGTAAACCTATCCAACGATCATTCTCTTGGTAAGGAAGTTGGCCAACATGAAAACTTGTCATAGTATTACCACAAGCTTCTGTAAACATCAAAACTTTATCCAGTTTTGCAGCCGCTTCACGCACTCGTGTGATACGTTGAAACCATACTAAAGCAGCAAAAGGATCATTTCCTTGCAATGCTCTACTAGCAGCAAAGCTGGCATTCAGTTCATCGCTATTTTGCACAGTAAAAATAGTAAGTAGCGGGAAATCTTCTCCAAAGATGGCTCGCAATCGCATTAAATCATCACTTTGCTGCTCGGCTTTCTCCAGACGCTGGACTACCTCTTTCTGAATCGATGCTGCTTGTGCAAGTAGCAGTTCTAATTCTTGAGAAGTGTTACCAGAAGCAGAATCAGGAATTGCATTTGGAATACCAAAGTAGGTAGTGGCAAGCAATGCCTCGCGTAGCATCTCAGGCTCAGTAGCAGTTAATCTGTTTAGTGACTCTCTCAATACTTTTACTGCACGATCAGCACGTGATTTTAATTCTAGCGAATTGATTCCTGATAAAGTAGCATCTTCAGGTAAGGATAAGTCACGCGCATCGACTGCACGCGCTTTTGAGACAAGCTTGCGAATCGCCCCAGCAATCTCCATTAATTCAGCAAAACTGATCAGATCTATTGACCAAGCAGGATCACGAGTAAGATCCAATCTTATTGTCACAGTTGCTGATACATTTACTGGTCTAGTACGCTTCAAATAATAAATAAGTAGTTTCTCTAGTTCAGAATGTTGAGCTTCTATATTAGCCAGATAGATAACATCAAGAGGCAAAAGCTCTAGTTCAGCAAGATTCACTTCTCTACTACTTAGCACCTCATCATCATTAGTTAGATAATCTGCACGACAACGATATTTTGTTGGTTCACCTAATAATTGCGCAACCCAGGCGCTTAAATAAGGCTCAGCAGCATATCGTACACTACGCGATTTAACTTTCTCATTATTGATATGCCAAGCTGCCATAGTAGTAATATCGCTAGGAAAAAGAGTAAGAATTCGGTGAGTAAGTCCTATACCGGTACGTGGAGTACGTACTACTTCTGGCTCTGTTAATGGCGATTCGCCACCATTAACCGCATCAAGTGCTGCCCCTGCGCGTAGAGGGTTTCCTTGCACTAATTGATACACACCTTCTGCAATGGTTAGATCGGCTATTGCATCAATAGCATTGTCAATAGTAGTCAATTCAGAAATGATAGCATTGTATTCGGGTGTTCCAACTGCTGGTAGAGGTACTTTGCCAAATGGAATAGTTGCTGCTTTCCACATTTGCCGCAAGCCAAGTCCATCTACAACATTGTTAGCAGCAATCGATTCTACAGGCGCATCGGTAGTCTCAAGCTTTTTTGCTACTAATGGTGCAAGCCGCCGAAAAGGTTGTATGTACTGATCCAATTTTAAGCCCGGATAGTTTTCATGTAATCCCCGCTCAAATCTAAATCCCAGTAGAGCAGCCAGTGGTTGTCCTTGGCGTACACCATCCAACAACCATAGTGCCAAGCGCACTCTCTCAGAAGAGAGATCTATCGCTAAATTACTATCTCCATCATTACTCTTATGAGAGAGTGCACCACTACGCAAGATTGCTGCAGTAGCAGCCTGATTTAATGATGGCGCATGTAAGAAGCCAGCATTAGTATCTGAAACAGAAAGCGGGGCTTGTTCTCCTGTGGGAGGAGTAATCTGATGGTATGGTGTAGCAGGACGTAAATTTTCTACCCAACCATAACCACCTAAATAGATCCCATCTGGCTTTCGCTGACGTAACCATTGTAATCGTTTAGTAGCATATGATGTGATCCAAGCATCCAGGCGATGCGAGCATAGATCCAGCGTTTCTGTGATAAGCTGTTCTAAAACCACAATAGGTTTAGTATATAAATATTGTAAGCTTTGTCGAAATTCACCAAACTGTTTTACTTCAGCAGTGTCATATTTTTTTAGACGCTGTAAATAATCACCGATCGAAATATTGCTGGTCAGATCGACTATTGATCTGCTCAGTTGTCGCCATACCGTTGCTGTTGATTTCTGTGATTGTATATCAATAAGCTCTGGTTCAAGGCGATCCGCAATAGTAACCATTTTGCGCTCTAACATAATATTGAATGATGCATTAGCATATTCAAGCAAAGTAGCATGACGCAACAACAGATAGAGCAAGGCATTTGGTTTGCCGCCTGGCCATTTCTCATTACGTATATCCTCAAGACTAGTACCAGGCGAACATAACCAAAGTATATAATTTGAATCAATAGTGCGACCAAGATTATCCATTTCAGTAGCAATACCAGTACGCACCAATGCTCCAGGCAGAGGTAATGCTTCTGGTGCAAAACTAGCACGCGCAAGCCTAGGCTGCCATTGCACTGCTAATGTTTTTAATATAGTAGAAGACATAGACACAAAGTGCTGCCACCAACCTTCTGTCAAATCCTGCCCTAAAAAAGACCAGATACTGTTTAAATAATTTGCCCCTAGTACACTACGTATCTGGTAACTACTTGAGGTTGCTTGCTGGCTTAAGATCTGTAGTAAAACTTGACCAGCATCATCACTATCGGTAATACAAGGCACCTGCTCAACTGCACGACGCCAAACATTTCGCAATGAACGCAGGAAAGTTACAATAGCTGTATCAGTATTTGAGCCTTCTAAAGATGTCCATCGATCAAGAGAAGTAACAGGTAAAATACCATAAGGTTGTCTGCCAATACGTAGTGCTGGTAATGGACCAGCGGCACGAACATAATCAATAAAATGTCTTCGCCCATAACTGATATCTGCAGGAGAAAATGTTTCTGCCATCATCTGAGACAAAAAATAACCCCAGGTAGCAGACCATAACGCTGTATTCATATTACGAGCATCAAGCTGTGTTGTGCTATCAGTATGTTTTGTACGAGCTAAAATAGCTAGATCGATACCTAAGGCTTTTGCACAAAGACTACCATCCGAATTATCACTCAATGGTATAATTGGCTTAACTAGCTCCATATTATAGATAATCTCTTGATCTGGTTCGCGAGAAGTATAACCAGCAGGAAGATCTTCAGTATTATTGGTTGGGGTACCTTGCTGTATAAAATCTAATCCATCTGTATAACGGTGCGCTTCAAATAACTGTTCTAATCGCTTAGCCGACTCTACTGCATTGAGCGATGCTTTTACTCCTAATACAATTAATCGATCGAGCCCTTGAGTCGCTTCGATAGGTTGTAAAGGAACACGTAACCCCATTCCTACTCGTACTGCTTCTTCAAAATCGACCATCCAACGCATACCTTGATCGACTATTGGTTCATCATTAGTAGGTGATTGTGTTAACAATTGTGGATCAGGACCAACTGGCAAAGAATCTGGAATGGTACGTCCCCAAGCTGTAAAAACTCGTGTCTTACCACGATAACCCAGTGCTACCCAACGATCCGGTAGAACCATTGTACGTGCCGCGCGTGCCCAAGATTCAGCACGGTGTGACACCTGGGGAAACTGCGGCATTTTTGCTAAAGTCGCTGTCTCTGCCAATGGAGTATTAGGCTGATCTAATGGATTTAATGGTTGTAGAGTTCGTGCAATCCAAGCAGCGCGACGTGCGCCAAAACGCTCAGCAAGCTGTCCCCAAGCACGTTTCTTGCGTTCCAAATCAGAGGCAGCACGCCAGCTCTGCTGCCAAAAAGTTTTTCCCAGCTCTAACTCTTCATCAGTCAATTCTGTTTCATGAGTATCTACATGTAGATCGTCAGGGTAAACACGTATTAATAACTGTGTACCATTCGGCACAGATACAAAACGTGTCTCTAATCTTACCGGTAGTAATGCAATAGGAAGATCGGTCTTAACCAAACTTATTACATCATTAGTACTTGATGAATTGATCAGACTCTCCAAAAGACTATTTAATCGCTGGCGAGCTTTCGCAGCACGGGCAAGCGCCTCTGCACGAACACGCCTTAGATCAGTAGCACGTGCCATCATAGTATTAAGATCTATGTTGTTCTGGCGACGTCGTAAGACTTTTATCTCACTTTCAGTTTGTGCTAACTGTGCAGCTATCTCTGCTGCTTGCCGCTCAGCATTTTCAATTTCTGAACGAGCTTTCGATATTTCATCACGAATATTGGGCGGTTGACTCATGGCTATTCTGTTTCTTTCTATTTATCAAGAAGGGTGTCCGCATGCACAGCAATACGAACCGGATTTTGTAAAGTCAAGAAGGCCATATGGGCTGAATTATTGCCCCAATTAGCATTTTCAATCTTTATACCTGATAAACGACCAAGTGCACGTGCATGTGTGAGAGCTTGGTATTCTTGTTCATTAGTAACCATATGGCTCCAAGAAAGATTATTACGGCTTAATGGATTACCTCCAAAGTGTGGCGATGACAGATTAACTTCATCAAGTCCAAAGCGTGGTTCACAAGGTTGTTGTTGAATCACAAAGAACCAACCTGGTGATCCATTTGGATCGGTAGTGCCATACGCTTCTTCTTTGGTTAAATTGAAGCCCAAGAAAATAACATCGGGTGGTAAATCACCACGAAAGAGTGGATAGCGTTCTTCTGTTGTTAACTCTCGACGTTTACGATCTTTTGACCATACTGCTTTAACCGCATAAATAATTGCATTAGTATAACGACGCAAAAGTTCGCCACGTATTAGCAGTATTAATAATCCAGTTGTTAGTGGGCCACTAATATTCTCACCTAGATGTTTATCACTACGCCAAGTATGAATAGGTTTGATATCTTTGAGACTCTCCCGTTGTAAAGCAGTAGAAGAGGATAATGTACCACTCACATCCCAGAACTGGCGGAAATATGTACCACGTTGATCGGTAGGATACTCTCGCCAAAGCAATTCACGACCCATCTCATAATTAAGCCCTATCATATATGCTTCAATAAAGCGTGTGTTAGCTTCAACTAAACTAATGGTATTAGGTGGAACTTTGTCTAATCCAGGTAAGAATAGATCTTTGGCCAGTTCTCGTAATGGTTCGTACATAGGTTGGGGAAACTCTGGGTGTGCCATAACTGGCTCAAGTGGATCTTTGCGTGCCCATATATTCTCTTTTGTGCTAATACGTTGACGAACTTTACCTAGAATAGTAAGACTAGGATTAAGTTGGTCTAACAGGCTTGTCTGAATTTGAGGTATTTCTAATGGCTTGCGCGGTAAATTAACCGGTTTCACTATATTGGTAAGATGGGTTAAGTTAGCAATAGCAGCTTTGCGAAATAGAGTTGCATCAGCGCTTTCCGATACTGCTGTAGAGGTGATCACTTTTTTAGCTAATATACCTTCTACATTGATAGAGAGATTTGGTTTTGCTGTTACTGTTTGCACTGCTTGAGGGGTCAGGTTTTTGAAGAGTAACTCTTTAGTTATCCCTCTACTCTTAATGGCAGTTGGTAGTGTCTGGAAAACATCATCCATTGAAACCATTCCTTGAGGAGCAGTGCGTAATGGTAGCGTAGCAATTTCACCTTTAGCTAATCGTTCTACCAATTGGAGCTTTGCCATATTACCAGTTTTCTTCAATCGTTTAGCAATAGAGCCCTGCAAACCAGAAATTTTACGTAATGGTACGGATAAAACTGTTTCAGGTAACAAACTTTCACGTACCTTCTCACGCGCAGTCTGTAATCCAATACGTACTTTTGTATGGATAGGTTGTGTAACCTTCATGAATTGATCGGCAGATAGTTGTTTTATTCGTCGTTGATAGATCGATGACGATATCTCTCGTGCAAGTTGTGCCTGTCGTAATAGACGATTACAATTTTCAATCTCTCCTAATTGTTGCCAAGCTGATGCAATTAACTGTTCTTGTTGTTGTTTTATCACCATTGCGCCAAACCCAGCAGCAACTCGATAGCGTGGATCTAGATTCAATTCTTGCAACCATAATGGACCATTTGCTGAAACAGTTCTTTGTGCAGCTTGCCAGCGACCATAGATAGGCGGCGCTAATACTTCTGTGACGCTCTCTTCAGGTGCGTTTAATATCTTACCTAAAGCCTGTTGAAAGGGTAAACGTACCTGATCAGGCCAAACAGTAGATTGTGTTTGAGAAGTGCGCAATACTCCTTCTAATCCTAAAATTGTCCCTAATGTATCAGGTGATAATTTTGGCATTCCACATCCTGGATCACTAATATCCATATCAGACAATCCAATATTCGATGACAATAGA
>JBFLVQ010000348.1:0-9851 GCA_040758525.1 Acidobacteriota bacterium | reverse complement strand
CTTACATGATCAAGGGGGATAAGCTGCTGGCCATTAAGAATTATGAAAAATCATTAGAATTAAATCCAAACAACCAGAACGCTAAAGATCAGCTTGAAAAATTGAAAAAATAGTAATTGGCTGCTATCACTATTGAGCAGTCACTTGAAAATTATAGCTCTTCCTAAAAGGAAGGGTTAGCGGCGGCACTGTCGTTTATTCGGGAAGGCGATGTCCTGGTAGTGTGGAAGCTCGACCGGCTAGGCTGGTCGCTTCAACACTTGCTAGAGACCGTTACGGGGCTACAGGCGCGCGGGATTGGGTTTCGTAGTCTTCAGGAAAATATCGATACCACAACAGCAGGCGGCAAGCTGATCTTTCACGTTCTTGGGGCGCTAGCAGAATTTGAGCGGGGGATCACCCACGAGCGTACTAATGCAGGGCTACAAGCGGCGCGGGCGCGAGGAAAAAAGGTGGTCGCCGGTCGGTGATGGATACCAAAAAGATAGCAATGGCGCGGGCGCTGATGGCTGATTCTACAAATTCCATTCCTGATATATGCGCCACGCTTAAAGTCTCAAAATCGACGCTCTATAAGTATGTTAAACTGCCCCAGATACAGGTCAAATGACCCGACTGTTTGGTGCAACCAATGACCAAAGGTTAAGGTGAATAATGCTGGACAATCTTTACACTCTTCCAAATCGTGACCGCATTTGTAGAGCCTTTGCATTCGCGGCCCTACAGACGTGGACTGAGCTTCGAGATTTTGATGAACTTGGAGAGGATTCAATAACCGACTATCGCATTTTGCAACTCAAACGAATGTGTCCAGATGAAGTTAGAGTAATCAAGTTTAGTAGGTCGAAGGAATCCCAAACAGGAGCTGATTGGGAATGGTGGTTTGGCTCTGGCCATGAATGGTTTGGGATGAGAGTGCAGGCAAAACGACTCGATATCGATAGCTTGGAATATAAACATTTGGATCACCTAATTGGCAAAACAGGCGTTCTTCAGATAAATCGTTTGATCTCGGATGCCAACTCTCGAAATCTTTATTCTATGTATTGCTTCTATAATTATTGGCCAGCAGGAAAGTACAATGCCGATTGGCCTTGCGGCACTTTCGCTGAAACTCCTGACTTATGGGGAGCTTCTATTTCAGATACCCATAAAATCCAGATCAAAGTCAATTCGAACTTGAAGAAACTCAAAGACATCGAACCAATCTCGATGCCTTTAATATGTCTTGCTTGTTGTCGTGGCCATGCAGATTCAAAACGGCCAACGCTTCCCCATCGGGCGCGAGGAATAGCACTAAAACTCAATGGCAATACAAATCTTGTTCCTCCGATAGTTCCTCATCTTCCATCCTATATTACTCAGAGCGTAGATCCTCCTGTATTGGATGTTCAGTCGCCATTAGATCTCGACGGCATTTTAATTATTGAGGAAAATCCCAATGTATATAGAGAAGCGTATTCAAGAAGATAATGAGGTATTCTGCAACGTTGCTTAATAATCGCATCAACCGGAACGCCCGAAGCGCGTTTCTTATCATTACTCCAGTACCGTTCGCGCCCGGTTGTGTGAAGCAGCAATAGAGGTAGATGACAAATGGGCTTAATGATTCATTCTCTTGGCGAGTTACCAACAGACGCAAAACGTGAGTATTACGTCTATCTGCTGGATTACGGATGGGATGAGCCTTTAGGTGACGCATTGCGTAATAACTTCAGCAAAATGGCTGCTAAAGCCTCTGCTGCTGATGCGGTCGTTATTCGCGGGGTCGTTGGCAGCCATTTTGAGGATGAGGTTCTATCCTGGCATCATATCAACGGTCAGCCTGGGGATGGCATCTTGCCTGCCATTCTAATCACAACAAGGCATCCTCACCAGTTTCACCACTACGGAAAAGATTGGCAAAAAGAGGGAAAACTGCACGCTGACCGATTGTTGCTGATACCTCTTCGGGAAGTCTGTAAAACAACAACAGAGGTAGCAGACCTAATCGAGAAAATCTTTAGTGACATTAAGAAAAAGCAAGCTCTGGCGGATTTTGCAGTAGCCAGGGAAATGAAAAAAGGGAAGGGCGGCGCAATTGTTGACGCCCTGATTCTGAAACCCAACATTCAAGGGGTGGGAATAGATTTGGAATTTATAAAGCAGTTTTTCAAAGGGAAGTGAGTCAACGGTTTTATACACGCCTCATTTTTCAACAACCGATCTTGTCTGGCAAAGTGTTATAATTTAATTGCACCATGAGAGGGAGCTTAAATGCGTTTACACCTTCATGGAGGTGGTTGGGATCTGTGAGTAAGGGGAGCCAAAGAAATTGCGCCAAAACGCTTCCTTAATTTCGCGGCAATCTTCACCCCTTTACTTCCTAAGCCCTGTTGTGACGGAGATGTAGGATCATCTTCGTTTGTGAAGATACATAGGCTTAGGCGGCGGGAATCCGATCAGCATCTTTCAAAAGGAGGTGCTGCATTGGCTATGGCACGGATCAGACGGCGATCTGCTAAATGTCCATCACTGTATCTGACGATAATTCAAATCGTACTCGCTACGATGCAAGTTATCATTGGAATACTGCTGTTGGTCAGATAAGCAGAATTTCTCAGTTCTCAGAGGAAGGGGGCTGAGATAATTATTAAATCAAATTCGTCCATTTATTTTTGTAACTAGCTGCAATTCGTCCTTAAGTTTTTGCACCTTAATTTATAAGATAAGCTTACTATGGGTTAAAGGAGGTGAGGTTAATGGGCACCAAACTTGGTGCTTGGATGACTCAATGCCCTTTCCTCAAAGGAGACAAACTGCTAACCAGGGCAATGAGGTTGGAAGAATTTTAGGGCTCTACAATAGTAGAAAAGGTTAGCATATTGATAACTCGTGGCCGATGAGAGATGTTATCAGTAAGGGATGCCCAGACGTAACAGCGGCCTTATAAAGGGACGTTTATATTGTGACAAGCCCTGCAGGCCACCGCTCACGGTTACGGGATTAACGGTCGTTTGCTCTGGAACAAGACAGGCCATAGAGCAAAGCCTTTGCCTTACACAACTGTTATGCCTTCGATGTGTTAGCGATTTCTTCTTAACCACTTTTCCTCGACTATGCCTCTATCTACGATATTGTGCCCCACCTATTGGACAACTATGTTGATTCCGAATAGCAATCATTAACCCTTATTTTGCATTAAGTTAATATCTCCTCAAAGATCATTAAGGTAATTGGCCTAAGTCTTGCTATTTTCTCTTCATTTTCCTTTATAGGAGCAAGGTATCTTATTGTGCAGGCATGAAGGATGAGAGTATTATCAGTGTTACGGCTGTGGCAGGGGTTTTCCGTACTATGAACATTACGTGTATTACGGATATTACAACTCTTATCAGTGTTAAGGACGCTACCAGGATTATGGATGTCCGTCAGTACAGTAATGGCGAATTGATCACGAAACTTCTTGATTCTCAACAACCTTTTGAGCAAACACAGTTAGTCTGGCAAGAGTTTATACGTCGCAATGAACACCTGGTAGTAAAAGCTATTCGTTATATCTTTCATCTCCATTCACCACGGCTAGAACCTACCACTGAACATATTTGTGAAATTAACGAACAGGTATTCCTGCAGTTAGCAAAAGATAATTATCAGCCCTTGAACAAATTTCGCAATCAATCAACAAGCCTTTTTGAGAACTATTTGGAACAGCTAGTATTCCAAGAGAGTGGTAAGTTTTTGAATAGGATGGGTAGGCTGCTACACAATAAAAAATTTACGGAGTAAGCACTTATGGATTGTCCACATTGGGATGAGCTTAGATTTATCAAACACTGTCAGGGTGAGTTGCCTCCTCAAGAAGAGGATCAATTCCAACAACACCTGCATATCTGTACTGATTGCCGAGAGTACGCCAATATCTCTTGGGAAGTTATGCTTAATGTTCCTACTACAGAGGAAAGTGCGGAAATTGAGCGAGACACTGAAGCATTCTTAAAGAGTAAGACCTGGCAGGAATGTAAAGAACGATTAATCAAGCGCCATACTCAGGTTCCTAATAAGCCGAGAAATACCAAGGATGTAAAACGACCTGCTGATACTGGCATCAATCCTATTATCAATTCCCTATTGGGTATCAATCTTAATGCTCGACATGATGATGTAGATACCGAGACGGCTATTCAGATTGAGAAGGATACACAAGAGTTTCTCCATAGCAAGGTATGGAAAGAGCATAAGCAGAAGTTAATCCAGCATCTTGCCAATAACACGCTAGAGCAACATGTAGAAGAGCGTAGCAGGCAACGTGCTGAGCAGGTTGTAGAACAGCAACAACCAGAGCACTCAGAGCAGCCCACCGTTGAGATGCCTGCACCTACCAATGTTAATGTGGTAGCTTTCCCTGAAGAGAAGATCCAGGCACCTAAAGCATCAAGTCTACGATATCAGACAATAATGAAGGCTGCTGCAATGGTGATAATGGTTATCACACCGGCGCTGCTTACCTATCATCTATTGATAAGGCCATACTATGAGAAGCAGGCAGGCAACACTAGGGTATTAGCAACAAATATTGTCGAGACCACTGATCTAAAGACACTGGCAGAAGCATTTGAATCTGCCAATGCTAGACTGAAGGAAGATCCTCAAGATGCCGATGCACTATTTGTGCGTGCGGTTAGTTCTGAAAAACTATCGTTACTAGAAACCACAAAAAATGATTACCAACAATACCTTGCTATCGAAAAAACCTCAAATCGTAGTATTGAAGTAGCACAACGACTAAAATTACTGAGCGAGCGGCTATCAATCTCGACAGCTCAAAAGCCCACTCGATATGAACAACTGGATAGGTACATCAACGATTACCTATCAGCACTGCAAGCGGGCAATAATGTAGGGGCTATGAGCGCATTGACAAATGCTGATAATATCGCCAATGAAATGTTAAACGAAACCAATGAGCATTTTGGTTTGGATTTAGTCTCCTTTTACCGAACCGTGCCAATAGCAGCTATTGAAAAGCTACGAGAAGCGCGAAAAATACGAGCTGAAATCGACACAACTGTTGTAGCCGATCACTTTAAAGAAGCTTTAACACAGGCTTATCGCGTGAAGGACATATTTAGCTCATATAACTCCGCCTGTGAAATCGAAAGGACGGATGTACAGATCGTTAAATACTTGAATAAGATGGATGCCATAAGCGATGCACAAAATCTTTTGCAGAATACTCTAGATCGCACCATAGAACACCGCCATCTATTCCTTCAAGCTGACCTGTTACGATGGAAAGGTGAACTGCTGAGTAATACATCAGAGTTTGACAAGGCTATTGAGGTATTAGAGGAATCTATTCGTATAGCCAAACCTCTTAATGTCCCAAATTTTCTAATAAAGCCGTCGTTAATTTTGGCGACAATCTACTATGTTGTTAATGATAACGAACACGCATTTCAACAGGCTCACACAACTTTGAATGCTTGCCTAGCCACAAACAGCCCTGTGCCTATACAAATATTACAAGTGCTTGGAGTGAGCGCCTTCAATCTAAATAGCCCTTCACTAGCCGAACTGTACTTGCAACACTCTATCTCGCTTGCACAAAAACAGGGTAACTATAGCTACCTGTCACTATCATATGCGTTTTCTGGCATTCTGCAAGCTGAACAAAATCACGCAACCAAAGCGCAAGAAAGATTTACGAAGGCATCCCAATCTCTCGCTCAGATAGCCGATAATTCCGCTCGTTCTCGTGTGGAATTCGCTGTCGTTGGCTATCAGGCACGCGCTCAAATGCTCGCTGGCCAAACAGACAAGGCTATTGAGCTTTATCAACGTGCCATCGATTTAGGCAAACAAACTAATGTTCAACAGATGCTTTCTTTGAGCCAACTACATCAAGGGATGGGAGAATGTTTGATGGCCAAAGGTGACAAGGATCGCGCCAGGATTGAGCTTGAAACTGCCGTCGCCTTTGACCATAAAGCACGGGAAGGATTAGAGCAAAACAATGCTTTTCTTACATTTGCTGTAACTCGTAAGTCAAGTCAGCAACAACTGGACACACTAGAGTAATTGGCTACTTCAACTGCGATTTGCTGAAAATAGCTGCAGAGCACAAGAACGGTCGTGGTGCATATGATGTCTTTTGTACCATTACTGGTGTATAAGTGGTTACGCCTTCACCAATAATCTGATAGTAGAACATCCAATGATCCAAATTAGCCATCTCGGCAGGCGGCTCATTAGTGATAACTATCTCGTAGGTAGCGTCAGATTCACCCAGTAGACGTATTGTTTGCTGGCTGGTGCGAATCACTAGTGCTTGATCGTTGCTTAGATTTACCTTGGCAGCAGGTTCACCAACGCGCCGATTGAATGGAAGTGCCTTCCCCGATCCATCCATAGCAAAGAATCTGAAAGGCTCAGTGCTCAATTCTCTGGAATAGAATAGTCCAGCACCAATATGGATCTTACCAAACAATCGCTCTTCTTTCAGATGCAGCTCACGCTGGTGTAGGTCGCTTTCCAGATCTACAGTCCATCGAAAATCATTGGGATCTTTCTCCATAGCTGGTGAGATATATTTATTCACATCTGCTGATGCGCCTTCTACATCAATATGCAATGTGCCCCGTAGCTGCTCACCCTTGAGTGTGGCGAGGGGTGCCTTTCTACCCTTGGCTACTTTTGAAACCGTCAACGTGGGTGTATGGTGATGCACATCAAGTATACCAACACTAACCCGCTCTGGATTGCCCATACACAAGGCCATTAATCCATCAAATGTCATGGTAACGGTAGCATCTTCTCTGGGATTTATTGGTAATGGAACTGCTTTGCTACTATTGCTATTGCTATTGCTATTGCTGGAAGCAGCCATTGTTAAGGCAAATACTAGGCACACAAACAGACTTACTGACAAAGCGATATTCTTTCTCATGCTTGAACTCCTTTAGTTTTCCAGAATTTATTGTTAGTTATTGCCCATCAGGCAATTACAAAGAAGAGACGCAATCTAGGATCCATGCCAGCATATGGCCCCACGACAAAAAGATCAAAAACTATTAGCTGGTAGTATTACGGTATCAATCGGTATCAGCTAAAGGTCGCTATTTAGCGATCCGGGCAAATTAAGAAAATTGCCTTTGAAGGGAAAGATCAAAAGCTATTAACAGATAGAGTGTTACGGTATGGAATGTTAGGATTGACTAGAGTGAGTGAGATTATTGGTTGAGTGTAGCGAAAGGGAAACCTGTCAGGATATTTGTTCGTAGAAGATGATGGTAAGTGTGGTAAGGCAATGTTATTCGTCCAATGGCATACTTATGGGTCTTAACTGTGGCTAACCACAATAAATACTAGGTAGTTCCACAATGAAAAAAACAATACCAGTTGCAATTATAACAATAAAAATGGAAAGGCTAATACCATGAAAAAAATAACTATACTTTTTCTTGCAGCAATAATTACTTTTGCTTCTGCAGTAATATTGACTCGATTAATCAACAACTATTTATTATCAATCAAGCATAAAATTACGGCTGACACCGATTCTAAAACAGATAATAAGTATACTGAACATCACTTTTCTGTTACAGATCTACTTAAAAATCCTGAGATTTATGGCAATCAGCAGGTAACCATATCAGCCTATTATATAGGTAATTATAGAAGAACCATACTTATTGATATAAATGATCCGTCTAACGGTTACACCTTAACTCCATTTTGCGAAACACCTGAAGCATGTACTAAATTTAATGAAACCACAAAAGATGCTACAACAAATCTTATTTACAATAATAAACTTATTAAAGTTACCGTAACGGGGCGGTTCTTTCTTGATGGAAAGTTCCTAATTACAGATACAAGCCAAGATCATACAAATTAATTGGAAACGCAAGGAACTATTAAACTCACAAGATACCTAACATAATGTTGAATTGAATCTTGCTCCTGTGCCTGATCAGATTATCGTCTGATACATTCAACCAAGCTTTTTCATACCTCCATGCCAGCATATGGCCCCGCACAAGAAAGATCAAAAAAATATCACGGATAATACTACCGTAACATTTGGTATCACTTAAACCGCCTACTATTTGACGACGCGAGCAACTCAAGGAGATGGCTTTATCAGGGAAAGTCAAAACTAGTTGTTGAGGTAGTATTACGGTATATGGAATGAATGATAGGGGCGAGGATGCGTACGAAACTTGCCAGGATATTTGTTCGTAGAAGATGACTGTGTATGGTGTTAGAGGAATGTTATTCGTCTAATCTTATAGTAACCGTGTTTAATCGATGGCTAGTTAAGAATATGCCAAACCAGAGAAGAGCCAAAAATAAATTCTTCAAGCAAGACAGCAGAGAATACTGCTGTGACCAAATGAGAGGAAAACTTACCTACAAATGCAACCGGCATCAGAATGCATTTGACTGCCCCGACAAAATTATCTATTACTCAGCTCGATTTGATGAGTATGGGATAATTATTCACGATGGCGGCTCATCATATGTTGGCATTGAATATTGCCCTTGGTGTGGAGTGAAGCTACCCGAATCGAAACGAGATTTATGGTTCGATAAATTAAAGGCTTTGGGTTATGACAAGCCTAGCGAGCAAGATATTCCCAAGGAGTTTTTAACAGCAGAATGGTATTTAGAGCAATTATGATGCTGTGTCAAAAGGGATATGTCTAACAGCCCAATGCAGCGAAGACCAAGAAATATATTCTTTATCATTTCTTATCGTTACATCCGTGCTGTTCGTGGACTCACTAAAGCTGGACGTTAGGCGCATGATATAAATGGTAAAAAACAAAAAAGCTCCCGTTATCCAATAAGGAGGTTGGTATGGTAAACAACAAGGACTTTGACACAATATGCTTTCTACGAAACAACAAGTAAACGTCGCAAAGGTTTCCCATCTGCAACCCATGTGAAGCGAGGATTGCAGGTTGTTCATGGAGAGAAAGAGCTTAGAGAAAAACTGGGCAGAAACGATTTATGTCCATGCGGCTCTGGACGTAGGTTTTAAGAAATGTTGTCTGAGTAGTGGTCGATATGATGGTGCGCTTCGTAATCATTACTTTTAGAGAGTGATGACATTAATGGAGTAATCTCCATAATGAAGAGATAGGCAGCCGGTTATATGCTGGCTGCTTATTGATCAGGATTTAGAACCATGTCTCTGTATTCTATATACTAAAACCAAGTACATTCAAAAACTATTTGTAAGATCCGCAATAATGCTACAAAACGAGCTATACCGCGTAGTATCAAGCGCCAGCAGATTCGCTCGTTGCATCCGTATCAGCAATCTTAGGCTTGCGCTCAAATACCTGTATGGCAGGCTCATCCAGCACGAACCCTTTCTCTGTTGCCTTTCCCATTTTGCCAGCAATAGCCGCAACCCATAAAGGATATTGCTGGTGTGCCTGTTCCAGCTTGTTGAACATCTTTGGTCTCACTATAACGGTAATCTCACGTCCACCTGCATCAATGGTAAATTCTTTCCAGCCGTTCGCTACTGTCTTAGTATCAGCAGGAAACTCATTTATCTTGATCGTAATCTCTAACTTACCAGCTATTGGCATGACTTATTTATCTCCTCAATATTGTCTCAAATCTGATGAAGGATAAGGCTATCGCTTCCATTGCATGTGATTATGTTACAAGATGATCTATCTATTCGTTGCTGGCCTCTGTACCAAATGCAATGACTCGCTTGTACCACCGGGTAACTCGGGGACGTTACCGTCCCTTTGTCCCCTAAGAACTGCTCATGATAGTTTCCCCTCAAGCAGCTCAAGCATCTGGTAACGCCCTTTTTACAGGACGCGGCTTTGTCACTATCAAAC
>JBFLVQ010000347.1:0-9873 GCA_040758525.1 Acidobacteriota bacterium | reverse complement strand
AATAGAATCCCAGTTCCCGTCCAGTCTGTGTGGTTAGTACTTCTTCCATATTTTGCTGAATAGAACTGAGTTCCTGTTCCACCAGTATTACGCGTTGCTGGCGTTGATGGATTCTTAGCACCTGCAGATATGTGCCTACTGCCGCGCTTAGCACAATCGCTCCGACTACCACTACGACCAGTAGCTCTATCAATGTTACGCCTGCTTGGTTACTTCTTCTCATGCTTAATCCCTCACTCTATTAAACCAGTTGAAGCTGTTAAGGTTTGCTGGGGTCGCTGCTAATGCCATCGGTTTTCACCGCCTTGGCCAATCTTAGGATACGATTACTGTCTTTATAGATTACCGATACATAAACCGTGACACTGCCTGGACCAGGATGATCTTTGACAATTAACCATTGGCGTACAAACTTGGCAACAAAGCCGCTGCCTTCGCCACCTCTTGGGCCGCCATCTCCACTATCTCCACCTTCACTACCTCTGGGACCGCTCTTTTCTACGCCACCTGAGGTAAGCGTGCGGCCGCTTTCATCAAGAAGATCAAAATAGCCATTAATGGGTGGATTGGGTGCAATTGCGCCAAGCGTCTTCTGACCTTCAGGAAGGGTCTGTACCAGTGTGTCAGCGTTCTTGATCAACTCGCTCGCTTTGCCTGTTGCCAGTGCATTAACATCAGCCAATTTTTGTGCGAAACGACCACTGCTAATAGTATTACCAGCCAATTGCAACCAGGCAGCAGCTAATATTCCTAACAATACAATAGCAACTACTACCTCTAACAGAGTAAATCCTGCACTGCCGTGGTCTGTTCTATTGTTGCTAGCGTTCCAGTTTTTCTGCATCTTTATCCTCACCCTCTCTTTTATTCTCTTTACCATGCGCGGTTGCTTGCAGTTGCAACAGTTCTGTGCGCGCTCGCCACACTCCATTAACCAACTCTGCGATCTCGGTCTTACCATTCTCGCTTACCAGCACTGCTAAACGACGGCTTCTGCTTAGCAAAAATAGTGCCCGCGCACTAGTCAATCGTCCTGAGAATGGCTCAAAGCTGAAACTCTTGCCACTGCTATAACAGAATGCTTTACCTGATATGCAGAGCATCTGTTGTCCTGGACAACTTGTCTGACAGCCACTATTGGTTGAACTGGGTGCTTGCTCGCTTAGCGTGATGCCAGGATGTGAAGTTATTACCGATTTGTTCAAATCAAACTCATAGAGGTTAGTATCGCTCTTACCGCTCATTGCTGCTCGCCGCGCCAAATTAACACTGGCTGCTACTTGACTGGCTACCTGTTCTATCTCTACACTCACTAATGTCGGACCAATATTGACTGCTACAGCGGTGGCTGCGATCAAGATTATTGCTGCCACGAGAATTAGCTCGACAAGGCTGTATCCTGCTAGTTGCTTGTGCATATCCCCTCCGCTATTTCACTCGTCCAATCGCACTACTCAACGTGCCATAGAATGCAATCACGATCAGTCCTACTACCACACCGGCTGCTATTAACAATATCGGTTCTAACATCTTGACCATACGGTCTAGGTCACGGTCTACCCGTTCAAACAACTGCTCAGCATAGTTCTGTAATGCTGTTCCCAAGCGTCCACTCTTCTGTGAAGTAGAGATCACCATATAAGTGTGCCCATCAAATGCCCAATGCGACTTCTTCAATGTTTCGCAAAAGCTGATACCCTGGAAGAGATACTCTTTGGCTTGCCGTAGGGCTTGGGCAATCTCTGGATTACGTGCAGTCTGGATAACAATATCAAACACTGCTTGTGGTGTTAGTCCGGCAGAAAAGAGTGTGCCCATCAGCCACATCGTCTCACCAACATTCATCTTCACAAACAATGGACCAATCTTTTTGATACGTAACTGATATTTTGCCCACAATGCTCGCCCTTCTGGAGAAGTGAAATAGTACCAACTCAACAAGATTACTGCTATTGCTGCAATCGGTATTGCCCACCAATAGTTGGTGATAAAATCACCTACCCCAAACAGTGCTCGTGTCAATATCCATTTCTCTCCTCCCGTATCGAGGCTAGCGAAAAAGATTTTTAAGGTGGGCAAGATGTAGAAAGCAAATATGCTCAGTGCGGCAATTACTGCCAAGCCGATCATTGCTGGATAGATCAAACCGGATTTAACTCGCTCACGTGCGCTATTACGACGTTTGATATAGCGAATCAGCATCTCCAAAATACCATCCCGCAACTCACCCTGACGATTCCATCTTCTTGTCCATTTGCCTGACCCTTCTGCTGCTTGTATCAGTGCTCGATAGTCTTCTCCAAATGCATTGGGGAAGCGTTCTAGCGCTTGCGAGAGCACCTTGCCATTCTCGATATCATCAACCATCAAACCTATCGCCAGGGCAAAGCGTTTGTTAGGGGTAGCTTGTTGTAACTGACGCAGGATTTCATTGATCGGTACACCTGCTTCATAGAGGTCGCGACAGCTTTCCGTGAAAGTGAGTAGCTCTTCATCCTTGAGCTTAAGGTTAACATCTATCTTAGCGCCACGCACTTGACTGGCGCGTAATTGTTGAAAGGCACTGCTCGTTGCCATAGAAGCTCTCCTTGCACATCAATCCATTCCTAACCATATAGAGATCTTTATTCCAGTTATTAAACCTTTTACATAGTGTACTGTCAATTGAACAGTCAAGGTTTTCTATATGAAAATACTATTCAGATTACAGTTGTTTTCACAATTCTAATTATGCGCAGAATATCTAGGATCAAGAAGTGTGCCAAGCAAAGCCATTTGTATTTGTCGCCATTTTTACTGGAGGGCCACTCTTAATTGAGTAAATATACTGACTAGACTGCCAAATTTGGCAATGGGGTGCCTGCCAAATCTGGCAGGACCGTGCCAAATTTGGCAGTCTAAAAAGCGGGGTAGGGTGAATGTTCAACAGTTATTAACCGCTCAGTGCCCAGTGTTTAAGTTGCTTTTTGAAGTTACTGATTATCTGTTGGATAGACAAAGATACTTTTATTACACATACCACATCGATCCGCCCATCTTTCCAGACCAATACCACAGTGAGGACATCTCTTAGCCAAACGCTTGCGCTGATAACGAATTCTGAAAACGATCGATCCAGCAAGCATCAATAGCAGCAAAGAGACTACACTGATATGTGGAGCATATACTTGAGTCATAGGCATCTGTGGATGCGCAGCCATTATCGCTGTTGGTGATCCAACCATTGGCATTGGCATTGCCACAGGAATCTGTCCGCAATTGGGTGGATCGGTTGTGGTCACTAGCTTATCTGTTTTCTCTAGCTTTTTGTGGGTGATAGATTTTTCTGAATCTCTCATTTCTACCTCTCGTAGAGTAAAGAATTATTTCTTACCGGCTATTTCAAGCGGCAGTCTGCCTACCATTGCTGCAGGAATAATTGGTAGCGAACGTTTACTTGCAGGATCATGTGGATGATTAGTGCCTATACGACCAAAGCTAAGGACTTGCATAGGGCAGCTTATTACACAAGCCGAGCATCGTACACATTCGACATCATTCATAGGCTTGCCCTTACTAGCAAACCCCATTACATCGATACCCATATGGCAATTCGAGGTGCAGACACCACAACTGATACACTTCTTCTTATCTGCAAAGATTCTATATTTGCTAAACCTAGCATAAATATGCATAAGCGCAGCCAGCGGACAGCCATAGCGACACCATATACGGCCTGAATAGAAGAAGTATGTTCCTACTCCGATTACTCCACCAAATGCTGTATCAACAATCAGACTATAGTAATGAACTAGGGGATATTTTAGATTGTTCAACGTTTGAGAAGGATAGAACCAGCCTATCACATAGAGTAAGGTGATAAATGTGACAATACCAAGAATTACTTGACCCAAGTTCTCCCACTTCTTTGCTCTTGGTCCATGCGGCGCCATCTTTCTATAAGAATCTCCCAATGTTTCTGCCAGTGCTCCACAGCTACATACCCAGCCACATATTGCTCCTTTGCCAAAGTAGCGAACCGCAATGGGAATAATAATAAAGGTCTGTAGTATGGTGACAATTACCCAGAACCATACAGGCTGATCTGCCAGTAGATTGTAGATAACTAGCGGCCAAGGTAACACAAACCCGATTGCTCGCCAGTAGCTCTGATAGGGAAAGACATTATCTTGTATCCATTGTGGTATTAGACCATGACTATCTAGATAAGGGAGAACAAAAGTTGGAATAAAGAAGAGCGGCAGTGCCTGTATGAGAAAGAGCGAGATAGTCTGTTTGCGTATATATGGATATGGTTTGTCAATCATCCTCTTAATACCAAACACACCTACCGCCAGTGTGTAGAGTAGGCTGTACCAGAAGCTAGGCGGTTGACCAAAGAGGTTTTCGTGATAGTAATATTTTCCGAAATAGACAAAAGTAAAGATACCGAGCGAGAAGGCAAATAATGCTGCACGCATTATCGACCAAGAGTTCTGTATCTGCAAACCTATGCGCTTAAGCAGATCATAAGGCAACTCTGTTCCAATCAGTGTGAAAACCATGTCGTTATCAAGCAGTTGTTCACCATTTTGAGTCTTTATCCGCACACTCTTTTCATTGATCTCTTTAACCTCAGAATGGAATAGGATCTTTACTCTCCCTTCAGTCTGATATTGAGCGATCTTTTCTGCATTCCCTTCCTTAATACGCGAGAATTCACCCTTGCGATAGGAGAGCGTAACATTATTGTCTTGATCTGCTAGCGCACAGGCGGCTTCAATGGCAGAATCACCACCACCTACCACGAGTAAGTTCTCATTCTTAAATTCTGCGGGATCTCGTAGAATCGATGTTACCTTAGGCAGATTCTCTCCAGGCACAGCCAGTTTACGACTCTGGCCAGCTTTGCCTATGGCAAGAATAACTCGCTTGCCTTTCAAGATGTCACCATTCTCTAAAATTACATCAAAGAGAAATTCATCTCGCTTTTTCACATTTTTAACAGGAAAACCTTCTTGGATATGTAGCTGCTCTTCTTTTACTACTTTGTACCAGGCGGCTAGTGTCTCCTCTTTAGTAGCTTGTATGATTGGTAGCGCGCTTTTGTATACTAGTTGTTTGGGCTCGGCAAAAATCAGCTTTCCTTTGGGGAAGTTGACTACTGTGTTGGCTATACGATTTGATTCCAGTACAACATAATTAAGTTGATGCTTCTTAGCTTCCAATGCACAAGAGAGCCCTGCTGCGCCTGCGCCAATGATAATTAGATCATAAACAGATGCGTCAGTAGTATGGTTGCTAGCTTGCAGTTCCTGATAGATTCTGTTTGTCACTTCATAACCTTGTTGGGCAGCAAAACGTAGCAGTGGCAGACCGGAAAGATCGCCAATAGCATAAATACCTTTAACATTGGTTTCGTGAGTCTTCTCATCTACTATTGGATAATTTATCACTTCGCCTACGGGGACATCTTTCTGTAGCCAGTGAAAGTATCTGCTGAATGGGTTCATATTTCCCTCTCTGTTAGTATGAATCTTAGTAAAAATCTTATTGATTTTCTTTTGCCGAGTTTAATAGTTGGGATAAAAACAGGGAGCAACCTATCAATTGAATGCGATCGTTAATTAATTCTTTGAGTGCTTCTATGCCTCGCTCATCGACAAAACGTACACCAGAAAAATCTAGAATAACTTTGCGTTGCTGAGAAAGATTTGCTCTACATTGATTACAGATCTCATCAATCCATTGATCGATAATTCGGCCTTCGAGTAGTAGTGTAATGGTCTCCTCATCAGAGGTTGTTTCGGTTATTCTAAGCATCTCAAGCTATCTCCTATTTCATTAATGGAGTATTGCAATGGCAACGCATGTGCCAAACACAAAAGCGCTTTACATTAAGCTGAAGTGGTTTGAAAAAAAGCTTTTAAATCTTGGTCGCAATAGCCGTAAAGTAACAGGTAGTAAGTCTTGACTACGAAATATCGTGGCTGCTACGAAATATCGTGGTAGCATCGAGTAGCCAGCTTTTTCGAGGGGTAAAATGCTAAATAAAGAAAAATTGGATGAAGATCTGGTACTACGCGCCATTGTCGAAGGAACTGCTACCGTCACAGGAGCAGATTTCTTTCGCTCGCTTGTCTATCATCTGGCTGCCGCATTACAGGTGCGTTTTGCTTTTGTCGCTGAATTTGCAGATGTAAATACCAGAGTGCGCACACTAGCTTACTGGGGTGGAGATCGCTTCTTTGACAATGTAGAGTTCGATCTTAACGGAACTCCTTGTGAAGAGGTAGTAGCTGGCGCCGGTAGTCTATGCCACCATCATCAAGGTGTTCAGATGCTCTTTCCTAAAGATAGACCGCTAGCCGAATTGGGAGTAGAAAGTTATTTAGGTGTGCCACTGTGCGATTCAATTGGAAAGGTATTAGGACATCTTGCTGCCCTTGATACCAAGCCAATGCCACCAGAGCCTTGCTGCTTATATATTTTTAAAATTTTTGCCGGGCGAGCTAGCGCGGAACTAGAACGTATCAGAGCGGAAAAGGTTCTACAGGAGAGTGAACAACGCTTAGCCTCAATTCTTACTTCCACTATGGATGCGATAATCACGGTTAATAACAATGGATATATCAGAATATTCAATACGGCAGCAGAAAAGATCTTCCGTTGTTATGCTTGTGAGGCAATCGATAAGCCATTCAATCGTTTCTTCTCTGAGCGTTTTTGTAATGTGTTGAATGGATATATCAAGTCATTCGATGAGGGGAGCGAAACTAGACCTTATATGTGGATGCCTGAGGGTCTCAAGGCATTACGCACAGATGGTGAAGAGTTTCTTTTGGAAGCCACTGTATCACAGGTTAAAGTAGCTGGAGAGCGACTCTACACTATCATTCTACGTGATATAAATGAGCTAAAACAGGCAGAAGCGGAGATAGAGAAGTTACATCTAGAAAATCTCTACTTGCAAGAAGAGATCAAAGCAGAATATAACTTTGAAGAGATAATAGGCGCTTGTCCAGCCATTAGGAAAGTATTTCAGAATGCTGAACAGGTGGCTACTACCGATTCTACTGTGCTTGTAGTGGGTGAAACCGGTACAGGAAAAGAGTTGATTGCTCGTGCCATACATAATCGCAGTAAGCGTAAGAATAGACCACTTATCAAAGTTAACTGTGCCGCACTCTCGCCAGGACTGATTGAAAGTGAGTTTTTTGGTCATGAAAAAGGCGCTTTTACAGGAGCTATCTCTCAAAGAATTGGGCGTTTTGAACTGGCTGATGGAGGCACGATCTTTCTTGATGAGATAGGAGATATCTCACTAGAAGTACAAGCAAAATTGCTTAGAGTCCTACAAGAGCAGGAGTTTGAGCGGGTTGGTGGTTCACGTACACAGAAGGTAAATGTTCGTGTTATTGCAGCCACCAATCGGGATCTTAAGAAGGCTGTTGAGGAAGGGCGTTTTCGCGCGGATCTCTATTATAGACTCAATGTCTTTCCTGTTCAGTTGCCGCCATTACGAGCACGCAAAGAGGATATTCCTTTACTGGTACGCTATTTTGTTAGCAAACATATGGCACGAATGGGAAAACAGATCACCAAGATCGATCAACGTACCATTGAGCGGTTAAGCGCTTATGACTGGCCAGGGAATATACGAGAGTTAGAGAATGTTGTTGAGCGTGCAGTAATATTATCAACTGGGGCAGTACTGGAGATTGAAGATGAACTGCTGCTTGCCAGCCTGCCTGATAATAGTGAAAAACGGCTTAAGACGATGGAAGAGATCGAGCGTGATCATATAGTTCAAGTGCTTGAGCAAGTCGGATGGGTGATAGAAGGCAGCAAAGGCGCTGCCACCATCCTTGATTTAAACCCCAATACCTTACGTAGTCGCATGGCCAAGTTAAATATACAGCGCCCTAGGCGTAATATTTCTTAATAGCGCTAATCATCTAGGGAACACGGGTAAGGTTTTTACAGTATTAAGTATTTGACTTGGAAGATCGGTAACCGATCTGATAATCTGTGTAAGAACCAACGAAAGCGAAACAGTTATTATGCGTCCGAACGATCAGATTGGCCCTTACACCTTAGTCCGCAAGCTTGGCCGCGGCGCTTTCGGCGTAGTCTGGTTAGCAGAGCGGCGTGGCGCCTTTGCTACTACTAAAGTGGCGGTTAAGTTGGCACTGGATGAGGATGCAGATCTTGATGCGATTGCCAAAGAATCCCAAGTCTGGGCACAACTAGCCGGTCATCCTAATATTCTATCAATTATAGAAGCCGATAAATACGATGGTCAGGTAGTGATTGTCAGTGAATATGCCCCCGACGGCTCGCTGGAAAGCTGGCTGAAGAAGCATGGCGGGGCTGCCCCTTCGGTCGAGGCTGCAGTCTTGATGACTGTAGGTATCCTATCTGGATTAGAGCATTTACACTCTCAGCGGATTATTCATAGAGATTTAAAACCAGCCAATATCCTCTTACAGGGAGACACTCCTCGCCTTGCCGATTTTGGCTTGGCACGAGTGTTGAAATCGAGTGGTTCCTCAGGCGGAATTGCTGGCACACCTGCTTATATGTCGCCAGAGACTTTTGATGGTAAACGCCTGGAACAATCCGATCTATGGTCTGCCGGTGTGATCTTTTACCAGTTGCTGGTGGGACGTCTACCTTTTCCCCAATCTGAGATCACTGCCTTAATAGGCGCTATCGTACAACGCGATCCAGAACCACTACCGGCCGAGATCCCGCAACCTCTACAAGAGATAATTACCTGTGCACTACAAAAAGATCCTGCTCAGCGCTTTCGTAGCGCAACGGAGATGCGTAATGCATTGCTGACTGCCTATGGCAAATTTACTAATAAGTTACCATTTGCTATCTCTGTACAGACAGGACCGTCTATCTCATCAATAGGAAAAGAGACAGTTGCCGATAATCCTAATCAGACTGAGCCTAATGCTCAGACATTGTCAGGTACTGATTTAGAGACCAATTTAGTCGATTCTGATGAGACACCTACACAAGCGATGCCGCCATCTGATCAGGCGCGATTTGCTTCGCCTAACTTAACACGGGCTGGCAATCTTGTATCAATGCCAGATATGGCCGCTACTACGGTTGAGAACAATAGCCCTGCTCGTGTAGCAGAAACGGTAAAGGGCGACTCTTTTATTGCTCCAGAAACGATTAAAGCTACCGATGTGTTAGGGGTACGTAAGATTTCAGCGCAGTTAAAGAATAGTTCTGAGAATCCTCCAACACCACTCCGTCAACGTATGTACGGCGTTGGCATAGCGATAATGGTAGTGTTTATGTGTCTGGGGATTGTTTTTGCTATTAGTTTATCTGGTAAACCTAATACTACTACAGTAGTGGAAAGTGATAGCAATCCTACTCCTCCTGTTGATCCGCCACCTCCACCCAGAGTTGAAGTTCTGCCTGAAACAGCGCCAGTAGATCAGCCTGAAGAAGCGTCAGATCCAGATAGGGAAGAGAATAATAATGTAGATGAAGGAGAAGATTCTTCTGAGAATACCGACCCAGAAGAAGAGGATACTAATACAGATAATCCTCACCCCAAGCCGCATGCAAAGCCATCTATTTCTCCCGATTTTAAAGTGCCAACTTTTGAATTGCCTGAAATCAATATCGAAGCCTTGCGGGCAATGGGAGAGGGAAAAGCGACCTTGACGCTGCTTGAATTAGCCTTAAAACTTACCGATAAAGCTATACACAATGCACAAAAAGTTATGCCAGAAGATAGTCCCCAAAAAGCAAAACTGTTAAAGAAATTAAAGGCGCAGCGTAACATTTTAAGCGATTATAAGGCCAGTGGTAGAAATGATGAAAAGGTTCGCGAAGCAGCGCTCAAGACCATTATTGAAA
>JBFLVQ010000346.1:0-9875 GCA_040758525.1 Acidobacteriota bacterium | reverse complement strand
GCAACTCAGAGGTTTTTTTTCGAGTCAAAAGGGTTGTGTTGCTATCAGGACCCATTAGTTAAGATACTCAATGCGGGGTGCGTAGATTAAACGGTATAATACATACCAAATTCGGTTTTTGAGGGCATCTATCACCAATTAAGCTTACTTTGTTTTAGGAGGGAAGTAATTCAATGAGAAAGTTAAGTGCACTATTATCCGCCGTCTGCTTTATGGGTTTATTAACCCTAGCAGCCTCACCGGCAGTCTTTGCCCAAGGTGACCAGAAGCTGGACCCCGCCACGGAGAGAAAAGTCTACGACACACTTAATGCTTGCATAGCAGAAAAAGATAATATTAAGAAATTAGCAATGGCTCAAGAAGCCCTTAAGCTCTATCCTAAAAGTCAATATGTCCCATATCTAAAGGATCAAGTTAGCCAGGCACGTGGCAGTCTATTACAGCAGGCTATGCAAGAGGGGAAAACCGAGGACGCCTTTAAGCTTGCCGCTGACGTCCTTAATGAGGAACCCGAAAACCTCAATTACCTGCTCACATTAGCTGATTTTAGCGCGCGTCTTGCCAAGGGTCCCAAAGCCGACTACTCATTTGCTGATAAAGGCACTGAATATGCCAAAAAGGCGGTTGAATTGATTAATAATGGTAAACGTCCGGTCGGCCTTGATGAGGCACAGTGGAACACCCGCAAAGGCGCCGTGCTGGCCAGTATGCATCAAGCGGTTGGCCTCTTTCTACTTAAAGCTAAGAAGGATGAGGATGCTCTTAATGCACTAAGCGAGTCGGCTAAACAAGACTGCTCCGACCCTGTTACTCATTATCTTATCGCTCAGATACATAACAATAAATATGAAGCCCTTAGTGCTGAATATAACCAACTGCCAGATGATAAGAAATCTAGTGATGATGGCAAAGCCATTCTAGATAAGATCAACCCAGTAATTGATCAGATGCTGGAAGCTTATGGCAAGATGATGGCGGTCTCAGACGGTAAGGCCAATTACGATGCCCTACGCAACCGCGTCAAGCCAAGCATGGAAGAACTTTATAAGTTTCGCCATGAAGGCAAATCGGATGGTCTGCCAGCCTTTATTGATGGCTTCAAATCCTCCTGTACAAAGTAGCCAAGTTAACCGCTGGGTGCACAGCACACTTGGCATTTTCCCAATTTTAATTTAACTTAATAAATGACAGCGCCAGCAGCAGGAAGGAGCTGGCGCTCTGCATTTATGGAGCAGCAGACACAACCTAGCGAATTTATCGAATTAGAACGACGACTTGGCTATAGCTTTAGTAATTTTACCCTGCTAGCACGCGCACTTACCCATCGCTCTTTTGCCAATGAACGTCCAGATGAGAAGATTGCTGATAATGAGGCACTTGAGTTCTTAGGCGATTCTGTGCTTGGCTTCATAGTGAGCTTCTGGATCTTCCAATCCTTTCCTGCTCTTGATGAAGGCAAACTCTCTAAGATCAAAGCCTATCTAGTAAGTGCACGTACACTGGCAAGACGTGCAGAGATGTTAGGACTAGGACAGTTCCTGCGCCTTAATCGAGGTGAAGAGAAGACTGGTGGTCGCTCCAAGCGTGCATTACTGGTAGATGCTTATGAAGCAATCATTGCTGCAATCTTTCTTGATGGTGGTATAGAAGCTGCGACTAATTTTGTACGTCGAGAACTTTTTCATGACTTGAAAAATCTCAACATTGAAGATCTCTCTGCTACTGACTATAAATCCGCGTTACAGGAGTATCTACAGGCAATCAATCTGCCTGCGCCAGAATATATTGTGATAGAAACCATTGGTCCTGAGCATGAACGACTCTTCCGTGTTGAACTACGTATCGGCCAGGAACGTATTGCCACTGGTGAAGGCCATGCGATCAAAGTGGCACATCAGGATGCAGCACGTGAAGCGCTTACCAAACTGAAATTGATTGATGGTTAAAGATAGCCATCAGACACTGCTTTTAAGGAGTCTGCAATGTCAGAAACGCCGGAAACCTCACCGCCCAAAGAGAAGAACGCGCCAGACGCAGCTAAATTGCCCCCAGAACTGCGCAAGAGTTTGATACGTGAGTATTTTGAATCAGCGATCGTTACCGTGATTATGGCGCTCTTCGGCATGACATTTATTGTTCAAGCAGTGAAGGTACCAACTGGATCAATGCTTAATACCATTTTGGTTGGTGATCATCTACTTGTCAACAAGTTCATCTTTGGCAAAGATGGCATGATGATCGATAAGATAATGCCACACCGACCCATTCGCCGTGGCGATATCATTGTTTTTAAGTATCCCCGCGATCCCGATACAAACTACGTCAAGCGCGTTATTGGACTGCCCGGTGAGACTATTGAAGTGAAAGGCACACGTGTCTACGTCAATGGTCAGGAACTTCCTGAACAGCGCGTTATTGCTGAGCAACATCGTACCCCAACAGACATTGTTGATAATGATGCACCACTCGATATCTTGAATGCAGAAGAGCCTGTTGAAGGTGCATCCTACAAAGTCTACTATTCTGAGGGGAGTGAAGAGAGCGATTTTGATCCTGTACAAAAGCAGTTGACGGGCCAAGAGTTTGCTGTTGGTAAGCCATTTACGCTGCCTGCCAATGAATATTTCGTAATGGGAGACAATCGTGACAACAGCCAAGATAGTAGATATTGGGGAACAGTACCACGAGACAATGTTGTAGGGCGCGCACTGATGGTCTATTGGTCTTTTGATCTTTCCAAGGATGCAGATGGTCATGTCTCTTCAGGTAACTTGATCTATGATTTCTTTAGTCGAACCCGTTGGTCTCGTATGGGAACATTGATCAAATAGCGGCTGACGATCGGTATGGTCTAGCTATAGAATGTGGCAGCCCATCCGATCGCCCATCTCGTTGAGCCTGGATGCTCATAAACCTTCGCTATGGACTGCGTGCCAGTCGAGTATTATGGACGGCCACGCCAGTTATCTTAAGTCTGTTGCGCGATTGGCGTCGTTATTTTCTCTGGCGCAACCCTCGTATTCTTTCTGAAACCGCTCACCAACGCCGCGCCATTAAAATTCGTGACAAGCTAGAAAGTTTAGGTATTGTCTTCATTAAAGTCGGCCAGGTATTAAGTACCCGTGGCGACTTGCTTCCAACCATCTACCTTAACGAACTAAGCAAATTGCAAGATAGTGTACAACCATTACCAGCAATGCTAGTACAGCAGACCCTGGAACGGGAATACCATCGCCAACTTTCAGAAGTCTTTGATGAGTTTGAGATCAAGCCACTGGCAACTGCTTCTATTGGCCAAGTGCATCGTGCTTTACATAATGGTCGTGAAGTAGTAGTAAAGTTTGCCCGTCCTAACATACTTGCCCAGCTAGAACGTGATTGTCGTACTGCGCTGTTATTGTTATATGTTGCAGAAAATCTCTTCCGTCTTCTTAAAATCACTGAACTAGATGTATTCATAAGGTTTTATCGCATTGTTATCTCAGAAATTTTTCAAGGTATGCGGGAGGAGACAGACCTAGGCCATGAGCGGCAAAATGCTGAGTTAATGGCACGCACAGTTGCTGATATGTCGGAATTAATCATACCCAAAACGGTTCCCGAACTTTGCACTGATCATGTACTTGTGCTGGAATACTGGTCTGGAACAAAGGTCTCTCATTTTCATGAACTGGAACAACAAGGACATAGTATCAGACAGATAATGCAGCGCCTGGTGACAATTTATGTGCGTATGATTGTTAGCAAAGGTGTCTATCATGCTGATCCGCATCCAGGTAATATCTACATACGGCCTGATGGGCGTATCATCATCTTTGATTTTGGTGTAGTACGCACACTCTCAGATGAAACTCGTCGAAACCTTGTGCAACTAGGTCTTGCCGCAGTACGAAAGGATATTGATGGAGTAATAGAATGCCTATATAAACTAGGCATCCTACTACCTAGTGCGGATCGTGCGATCGCACGTAGCACAGCAGAGAAATTTGCTGCACTCCATTTTAAGGGGCTTGCTTCCAAAGAGCGTTTTACTGAAGCCGCTGAGGCGATCTATGAAGAGTTCAAAGGATTTCCACTCAACCTACCTCAAGAACTTGTCTATGTAATGCGCTGTCTCTCACTATTGGAAGGTCTTGGATCCCGTTATCAACCGGGCTGGAACCTTATTAACGAAGGTTATCCAGCTATCCGTGCTGCCTTCGCAGAATATTTGGTAAAAAGCGAAGGTGGTTGGTGGAATGTTATGGTCAGTTTCATTAAGGGCTTTATCGATTTCTTTAAGAGCAATTGAAGGATCTACTTTTTTTCTGCCCTGCTAGTGCTAACCTCGCCTGCCACTACTACGGTTACTTGCTCTGGATGAAAGTGGCGTCGAATCGCTTCATCAACTTCTGCCTTATTGATCGATTCTATAATCTGTGGGTAGCGATCAAGAAAGTCTAGACCGAGATTATAAAGCTCTATTTCCATAAGACGTGTAGCCAGTCCGGCATTAGTAGCTAGTCGCACTTTGAATGAACCAATCAATGAGCCCTTCGCTGCAGCTAGTTCCTTTTCGCCAATGCCACTCTCTATGTATTCACGTACTACTTGCAATGATGATGCTACTGCTTTATCAACATTCTCTGGATTCACACTAACACTGATTGCCCATGGTCCATTAGCAAAGCCAGTACTAAAGAAACGCGAAATGATACCATAGGTGAGGCCTTCTGTATCGCGTACACGTAGGCCCAAACGGGAGGAGAGAGTAGATTGACCAAGCGCATTATTAGCAAGTATGGCAGCATAGTAATCAGGGCTGTTGCGTCGCAATCCACCTGCATGGCCTATATAGATATCTGCATTTGCCTTGTCTTTCATAGGAATCAACTCTCGGCGCGATACCTTTTGCCGCACTGTTTCTGGTACTTGTAATTTTTTCGAGTGTCCCCCTGACCAATCTGCAAATCGATCCCGCACTAGCCGTTCAATGGTGGCTGCCTCAATGTCTCCTACAATCGCAAGTATTAGTGAAGCCCCACCATAGTGTGCCTTATAGAAACGTCTGATATCCTCTTGTGTGATCGAATTGATGCTCTTGATACGTGCTTCGATCGGTTTCTGATAAAGAGGATGGGTAGGTTCGTAGATCAATTGTGTTAACCGCTCATAAGCACGTAGATCCGTATCTTCTAATTTCTGGCGTAATTGTGCAATTGTCTGTGTCTTCAACTTTTCTAACTCATCAGCAGCAAAAGTGGGGCGGCATAACATCTCCGCAAGCAATGTAATTACCTTCTCTACATCTTTAGATAAACAACGACCATTAATGTTAAGCGTGAAAGTGCTGGCATCGAAATCGATCTCGGCGCCAATATTCTCCAACTCACTTGCTAATTCCAGTTTGTTGCGCCGTGCAATCCCTTTATTAAGCATCTCTGCCACCATATAAGCAATATATGGTTTGTCATGTGGATCCAAGTAATCTCCCGCGAGCAGTGTCCCAGTAATTGCTACTGTGGGTGAGGTACGACGTTCAAGCATAAGCAGTGCTGCACCATTGCTCATCTCTACGCGTTTGATCCGCTCAGCAAAGGTGACCGACTGTGATCTGCTGATTGGTGTATCGGTAAGCGCTGGCGCACCGGTCAATTCTTTCGGTTTGGATTTATCACGCCAGTAGGCCGGTCCGCCTACTTGTGTAGGTAGAAGTTGGGCTTTACCAGTTGGTGTGCTGTTTTCACCATTCGCAGTAGCTTCGGTGGGTTGAAAGTAACCAATGGTTAGATTATCGTCATAGAAATATCTCTTTACTACTGCCTGTATCTGTTCGGCGCTTGTCTGTTGAATATTTTTAGGAAAATTCAGATAAATATGCCAATCGCCATTCGAGATTGCCTCAGTAAGTTCGTCGGCAATCCCTGCTGGACCATCGCTATGGTAAGCAAAGTCAGCAAGAATTAGAGTTTTGGCACGATTCAACTCCTCTTTTGTAACAAAATCGGTTTTAAGCCGCGCAAGTTCTGCATGCACTACTTGTTCAACATCTGCTGGTTTTACATCTGGACGTAAAGTGACAAATATCTCGAATAGGCCTGGATCATAGAGTCGATCTGCATTAGCAGAGACTTCTACAGCCAACTGCTTTTCTACCAGTGCCTGATGCAAGCGACTAGTAAGTCCTCGTGTGAGGATAGTATTTAATAGAATCAATGGATAAATATCCTGGTCACGTCCATGTGTGGTATGCCAGGCCATCTCAACAATGGCTAGTTCACCATCGCGGCGTAGCACAAATCGCCGTTCACCTTGCTGTTTTGGCTCGACTGTATATACAGGTGGAATAGCTGTAGATGAAGAAGGTATGGCACTAAAATGCTTATCCACCAGCGCCAATGCATTGGCTTCCGTAAAATCTCCGATTAATAGTAGGGTAGCGTTATTAGGCCAATAGAAAGTGTCGTAAAACGCTTTCAAGCGCGCAGTAGGAACACCTTCCACATCTGAGCGCCACCCATTGGTAGGATGATGATAAGGATGTTCGCGGAAGGCAGTGGCATAGACCTGTAGATCAAGCACGGTAGCGGGATCATTTTCACTCTGCTCCAATTCATTGCGTACCACTGTCATCTCTGCTGCTCGATCGCTATCTCTTATTAAAGCATTGCGCATACGATCGGCTTCTAGCTCTAGGGCCAGTTCCAATTTGTCAGAAGGTAGTGTCTGGTAATAGTTAGTGCGATCATACCAAGTACTGGCATTGTAATCTGCGCCTATACTCTCTAGTATAGCGGCCAGTTGTGTACCTCTCTCTTTGTTGAAAGCTGGTGTGCCCTTGAAGAGTAGATGTTCAAGCATGTGTGTGGCGCCAGTATGACCAACTGCCTCATTACGCGATCCTACATGATAAAGAATCATCACTGTGACAACAGGTGTACTACGATCTGGCATTAATAGGAGACGTAGACCATTCGATAATTGGTACTCGCTGATCTTTTCTGTGCGCTCGATTAGACGTATAGGTTCGGCTGTACTATTGCCTTGTTGAGCCCAAACCTTTGATTTGAATGGAAAAAAAGCCGACAGCAATAATAGACAGATAAAAGTAATCCTAAACATAGAGAGTAACGCTCCCATCACCTGAAAATCACATGATCTGCTGAGATTAAAATATGCAGAAAGTGTACATATTTTGTTTTACCTGCGGAAGCTTATTAAGCAAAAGAAAAGGCTAGATTGTAAGTCTAGCCTTAATTATAACAATTAATGTTTGTTGATTTAGTTACTGTCATCCTTACCAGCCGCGCTTTCTCGCGTTTTTGCCGATCGCTTGCTAGTAGTCTTAGTTTTCTTGTCTCCCCCATCTGCTACCTGTTCAATACCAAGTTTCTCACGAGTATCCTTGTTCAAGCGCCCTGTAGGATTAAGCCCTTGTTGCTGCTGGAAAGCCTTCACAGCATCACGTGTGTCAGCATCCATTTTGCCTGTCACTTCACCCTTGTAGAGGCCTTTACCTTTAAGAACCTGTTGAGCTTTCTCAATGGTAGCAGGTTGATATTCGGTGCGCACTTTGGTTAACTGTTTCTCGTTAGCAATGGGACTTTTCTTTTCTTGATTATTATCTTGAGCAAAAACTCCCCCGCATAAGATCGCAAAGATTGCGAACATAGAGACAAATAGATAGAAACTCTTTTTCATATTTTTATCCTTTAGCAATTTAAAAAATAATGTTTATGGATTTTGCACACACTAATACCCAGATACGGCCAGCAGCCGCAAAAAACTGAACAATACTTATAGTCTGGATTAGGAACTGTGGGGCGCGCGTGTGCTGGCACGCCCCACAAGCGAAGGTGGTTTATTCGATGGTCAAGGTAGCGAAGAATAGTCGTCCACTGCGTTCAACCTGTAGTGTAATACTGTCACCACTCTTGAGCGTCTTCAAAACCGCCGAGAGATCGGACACTGAGCGAATCGGCTGGGTATTGACCTTATGTATGATATCGCCGCGTTGTAAGCCAGCTTCTGCCGCTGGACCACCGGGCACTATCTGATCAATGACTGCACCATTCTTTATTCTCAGGTTGGCTGTCTGATCCTCACTTAGATTAGATGCAGAAAGCCCTAATTTCCCGGCACTCTCACTCTCCGGAGAATTACCCTCTTCCTCAAATGGGTTTTCACCTATCTGATCGACTCTACGATCTCGCTCAACAATGGTGACTCTCGTCGTCTGTGGTTTGCCATCACGAATGAATTTTATTTCTGCTTGTCTACCAACTGGTGTCTCGGCGACCAGACTAGTAAGCTGATGATGATCTTTGATTGGTTTACCATCAAAGCCAACAATCACATCACCGCTCTGAATACCAGCTCTGGCTGCAGGGCTATCAGACTGAACATCATTGACAAATGCGCCTTCAGAGACCGTGAGATTAAGGTTTTTCACTTGTTCAGGTGTAACTTCACCAATGGTAACGCCTAGATAGCCTCGTACGACTTTGCCTCTGGAGACCAATTGGTCATAGACTGAGCGCACTAAATTGGAAGGAACAGCAAAGCCAATCCCTTGATTACCGCCTGACTCGGAAAAGATCATTGTGTTGATACCAACTACTTGGCCACTCATATTGACGAGCGGGCCACCAGAGTTACCAGGATTGATAGAAGCATCGGTCTGAATAAAGTTGTTGTACTGACTGCGACCAACATGCCGGCCTTTGGCACTGATTATGCCAGCAGTAATCGTCTGCTCAAGACCGAATGGTGAACCGATCGCAACTACCCAATCACCCTGCTCCATTACATCCGAATCACCTAGATTCGCAGTAGGCAGATTATTGCCTTCAATCTTCACTACGGCAATGTCGGTCAGTTCATCTTTACCGACCACTTTGCCTTTGAATTTACGTCCATCACTCAGTTTCACTTCAATCTCGTCGGCCTTGCCAACCACATGATTGTTAGTAACGACATAGCCATCTGTGGTGACAATCACTCCTGAACCGGTGCCGCGCTGCTTAAAAGGTTGTTGGGGCGCACCTGGGAAGTCAAACTGGAAACCAGGTATTTGTGGAAATCCACTCATAGCACCCCCTTTTACCTTCTGCACAGTGCTAATATTGACCACGGCAGGCTTAACGGCTCGGGCAATCTTACGGAAAGTAGTGGAAAGTTCTACCGGCGAGACAGCCTGTTCAGGTAAGGGCGCGTCTTTAACCGCCAGCAACGTTGCTGGATTCTGTGCTGTATCTGCCGTCGCTTGGTTGCGAAAAGCTTTAATAATGAGAAAGGAGAAGGAAAAGATGAGAGCCAGCGCTAACGTGGCGCTGCTGGCCGCCAAAATAACTCGCTCTTTTCGTCTTGCCATATTAATCAAAAACTCCTCATAAAAATTATTGGGAAAAATTATATATTTGCGAACCAGCAAATGCAAGTGGCGAACCAGCCTCTCTAGACTCTTTTAGCCTCTTACAATCCCTTCAGCTAGCTTAATTTACCAAATAAAGCCAAGCGCTCTTGAGGGGACTGCTGTAGCAATTTTGTTAATGCATCTGTGGCAAAACGGTGCGCATTGACTGCTCAGTCTTTACGAACTGACGTTGTCGCTAGGAAAATCACTATGATATTATCGAGAACTATGAAAAGAAGATCCTTTTGTTATAGTCTATTATTCTTTTTCACATTAATCGTGCTTGGCTCGCTCCAACCTATATATGCACAGAGCAAACCAGCCCTTACTCCTAAGGGGGTAGTTTCAACCGATAAGGTACGTCAAGGCAGTTCGTTTCAATTAGCAATAGTGCTTGATATTGATCAAGCCTTTCATATCAATTCAAATAAACCAACGGATCCTAATCTGATTCCTACTAAAGTAGAAATCACCCAGACAG
>JBFLVQ010000345.1:0-9881 GCA_040758525.1 Acidobacteriota bacterium | reverse complement strand
TGAATCGCTGGTCCGGGCAACTCAACTTTTGACCCCGGAACAGCAACGCAAAGTTATCGCAAGCGCAGAAATAGATAATACTAAATAGCGTCTCAAAATTTAGGCGGGCAGGCGCGCACAAGCGCACTGCCCACGCTAATCCTGTCGTAATTGTAATCCCATTGCACTCAATATCTCTTTAATCTCATTGAGTGATTTACGTCCAAAATTGCGCGTCATTAATAACTCACGCTCCGACTTCTGAAGCAACTCGCGCAGTGTCTTAACATCAGCATTGCGCAAGCAGTTGTAAGCGCGCACAGAGAGTTCTAGATGTTCAATAGGAACGTCTAGATCTTCCTGAGGCTGAGAGATGGAAGTCATCTCCTCTTTCGATTCTATTGCGATCTTCTCCTCTTCTCCAGTGAAGATCTTCATATGATCTTTTATCAACTTTGCTGCTAGCCCAACAGCCAGATCTGGTGTGATGCTGCCATTGGTCCATACTTCTAACGAGAGACGCTCATAATCAGTGTTTTCACCAAAACGGACCGGTTCAACAGAGAAATTTACCTTCTCTATTGGTGAATGGGAAGAATCGACTGTGATGAAACCGATCGGTAGATCTGGATCATAATTACGATCGGCGGAGACATAACGGCGACCACGTTTAAGGCGTAGTTCGATATTAAGGGTACCACCTTCCGCTACTGTAGCAATATAAAGATCGGGACGCAGAATCTCAACCGTAGCATCCGTCTGCAGATCGCTGGCATGTACGATCTTTGGTCCTGTTAAGGAGAGCGCCAAAGAGGCCGGTCCAGGACCATGCATTTTGAATGGTATGCGTTTAAGATTGAGAATAATATCGGTAGCATCCTCCACCACACCAGAAACGGGGGAAAACTCATGCATAATACCTTCGATGCGTACCGCCGTGATCGCTGCGCCTTCCACGGATGAGAGCAATGCACGCCGCAAACTGTTGCCTACCACGGTAGCGAAACCCTTCTCGAACGGTTCAGCGGTAAACTTACCGTAGCGCTCGGTTAGCGTCTCCTCATCACAAACTACTCGCTTCGGCCTCTGTAGGCCAGTCCAATTTATCGGTTGGTCCACGCTAACCACTCCTTTGCCAAATGACTTTAAAAACCAAACACTAAGAATACCCGAAAGTGAGAGGGTGCTGTCAACAAAGCCCACCGACATCGCGCAGCCACAATTTTTTTCCCCTCTTGCCACAAGCCCTAGTAGAAAGTTGCTCTTTACTGTCGAGCTAGGTATTATACGCTGCGCCGCATCGAACACGACATCGCGAAGGAGTTCTGGCCGTGTCCGCTGACAAAGCCTGTTTCCGCTGCCATTCTGATCGAGCAACCACACAACTCAAACCTCGTTCTTATATCTGTATATCCTGTGAAAAACAGCTTATACGT
The DNA here is from genome assembly GCA_040758525.1 of Acidobacteriota bacterium. Taxonomy (GTDB): domain Bacteria; phylum Acidobacteriota; class Blastocatellia; order Chloracidobacteriales; family JADJPF01; genus JBFLVQ01. The sequence continues at coordinate 8,466 of JBFLVQ010000345.1, read as the reverse complement.
GAGCGTGAAGAACTCTTATACGATCTCTTCTCGTTACCTGATGAACCTACCTTAGAGTCAGAAGTAAAACTTACTCGTGCACAGGTTATTGAGATCTTACAACAATTGGCCGAGCAGCAGGACGGCGTATCTCGTGCTGCACTTGTATATGCTGCACAGATGCTACTAGAACATTTTCATAATGCTCTTGATCAAATCGCTTATGAAAATGTCCCTTCTATTATGCTCAAAGATGCGTAAAGCAAAATTCCGGTATTACGCTTGTCAACACCAACCTTTGCTACCAGGCCAGCATCTTCACTCCAGTGATGAATAAAGCTCAGTCCTCAGCTATTCGCAATAAGATATTACTGCGAATAGCTGAAGACTGAGAGCGATGCAAACAACAGTAGCACGACCATAGAGTCAAGTGCACTAGGATAACTTTATTTAAAACAATTTGAAATTATGAAAAATAGGTTCTTTGGTATCTGGGTGGCTCTACTTCTCGCTCTGGTCTTCTCAACCAGTTGGGCAAGTGAATCCAACAAAACCAATGGGGGAAATAATGCCCCTTCTGTCAATGAAGTATTACTGATTAAGCAACGCAATGAACTGCGCACTAGTGGCTTTGATGCTCTCTACAATATCGAATACGCGCAGGCACAGGATAAATTTGAACAGCTTATTTCACTCGCTCCAGAACATCCGGCTGGCTATATCTACAAAGCCGCCAGCTTTTGGCTAAGCCAGATGCATCATCGCCGTCGTTTACAGACTTGCCTCTTTAACAGCTCAACCTTTCGCTCTGATCTAGTCTCAGGACCAGTAAAGATCGATGAGAAATCAGAGCAACAATTCTATCAACTGCTTGAGACAGCGCGTGAAAAGGCTGAAACCATGCGCAAACAGAACAGCCGTAATACCGAGGCACTCTATTTTTTGGGAGTGGCCTATGCCATACAGGCTGGTTATGAAGCTGCTGTAACAGAAAAATACTTCTCAGCCTTGCGTGCTGGTATGAAAGCTGCCGATCTACATCGTAAATTGCTCAAGCTTGATCCCAACTTTGTTGATGCCTATTTGACAATTGGGTTTTATGATTATGTAGTTGCTAATCTTCCTCTCAGCTTCCGTATAATGGGTTCACTATTCGGTATACGTGGTAATGAAGCACGTGGCATTGCGGCATTGGAACGTGTTGTGAAAGAGGGCAAATACACAAGTGATGATGCCAGAGTGTTGTTAATAGGAATCTACAAACGTGAGAAGCGTCACCAACGTGCGCTTGAGTTACTAATGGAATTGCGACAGCGCTACTGTAGAAACTACCTCTTGACGCTTGAGACCGCCGCGCTATTAGTGAAGATGCGTCGTTATCAAGATGCTTTCCAAACCTTTGAGCAACTGCTTAACGAACCACAGCAAGCCTCCGGAACATTAGCTCTAGTACATTTCCATTATGGCGATGCATTGATTGCCAGCGGTAGATTCATCGAGGCAGTGAAGCAGTTTCTTGTTACTGCACAACCACCCAGTGCTGATTGTCACTTAGCTATACTGGCACACTTTCGTGCTGGTCAAGCCTACGATTTAGCCAAACAACGCGAGCAGGCCATTGAGCAATATCGTGAGGTGCTTAATAGCGAAAATACTTACAATATACACAGTCGCGCCCGCGAATACTTAAAACGACCTTATCTGTCTAATAATGATGAGTGATAAGTAATGAGGAGAATTTTTATTATTTAACGACGTCGCTTAGACTGTCGTGGCTCAGTGAGTAAGGATATGCGCAGGCACATTAGTCGCACTTCACGCTCCAATGCCTGACGCTCCTCATTGGTTTTAGCAGCGGCTAATTGCTTTTTTAAGTTATTCAACTCTTTTCGAAGCGAAACCTCTGGTGGTGCAACACCAGCATTCTTCATTATACGATAGGCAAGACGGAGATCTGGTGGCACATTAGCATCTTCTTCTAAATCGAGTGGCTTGCCTTTGCCGGGCAGATTGTCGAATTCGCCACGCTCTATGGCTTCCTTAATCTTTTCATTGGCGATCTGTTCGAAAATATCAATATCCATAATTGAATTATGCCACTGAGTAGGACGGTTATACAATTTAAACTCTATGCATTGCATGGAAGATATCTTCACGCTGTATATATACACGCACACCTAAACGTTCGCCCAGAGCGCGTGACTGTTCACGCAATTGGTTGACGTCGTGTGCCGCGCGTGATGCATCAACAATCATAATCATGGCAAATTTACCTTGTACAACAGTCTGATTAATATCGATGATATTACAATTATTATCGCCTAATAGAGTAGCTACAGCAGCCACGATACCAGGACCATCTAAACCAAAGACAGAGACAATAAAACGCTGTGTGGCAGGAATGGTCTCAGTACTAGATTGGGGAAATTGAGAAAGTTCTCCACGTAGGGCAGCAAAGATATCGCTTACTAACGATTCTACCAGTTTGCGATCAGCTTGCTCGCCAAGATTACGATAGACTGCACTGGTAATACGGTAGATTGCCTCTTCATTACTTAGCGCCATCAGCTAAACCTCAATTCAAGCCCGCATCGGCCTCATCGATAGGATCAGGAACAGCATCATTGGTAGTACGACGACGCAAGTTAGTATTCTTTGCCGCTGCCCCCTTGCGACGACGCAAGGCGATTAGCTGGGCTTCCATATCTTGTGCGTCTTCCACAGTATCATCGATCTGAGAATAGATCACTTCGGTCTTCTTCAACGCAGAGCTAACAACATCAATAGCACGACGCAAGTTTTTCAGTAACTGCCGATGCGCATTAGTAGGTGTACCCACCTCTTCATTGAGTCGCTCAGTAGTTTCAAACATATCTACAAGATCATCGTGATAGAATTCGATCTCGCCTTTGAAACGCTCACGTGCTACACGCATACGCACAAGCGCACGGTGTGTGCGCTCTAGTTCAGTATTGAGCGCAGTGATCGCTTGGTAGTACTGAGCCATCTCATCATTGATTGCTTCCAGCGCAGTTAACCAGCGTTGTTTACTATTGTTGAATATAGAAGCTTCATCATCGTCTAAATCGAGCCGGCCAGTTTGACGTCCAACAGGTATATCTTGACCAACAACTGGTGGTGTAGTCGGCAGCGATGCAGCGGGCGGTGTATTGGTTAGGCTGGCAAGTGCATTAATGGCACATTGTTTAAGCTTCTCAGCGGCGGCCAGCGCAATTCCCGTCGATTCTGAGATCTCCTGTCCAGTAGCCTGTGAAAGTAGGCTGAGCTTGATCAGACCAGCAGCATATAGACGCTGAATATCATGTGGATCGATATCATTAAAAAAAGCCAGCCTATCAGAGACTTGTAGTTCTGTGAGAGCAATTGGATCGTTGGGATTAAGACCAGCGGCAGTAGCAGGCATTGCTCCAGTACTATTCATCTCGATCATCTCGCTCCCTACACTACGTGAAATAAGCCGCATCAATTCACGGTAGTCGGTAGAGATATTACGTATATCCTTCTTTGAAAGCAGCCGCTTCTTGCCTTCCCGAAAAGAGACCAGTGGTTGTTCGATCGACTTTAGCACATCATAAATATCATTATAATGAATCTCCTCAGCCGCCAATATAAGCGGCTTGAGTGCACCAATACAAATATCTATATTGCGTTCGGAAAGGTCACCATTGAGCAGTGCACGTATGGATTTGCCTACTGGTGTAATAAATTGGGAGACGATATCGCGAAACATCTCCTTGATCTCGGCTTCCATCTTAGGGTCGTGCACAATCGATGGACTACTGCCACGCTCACCCTGACCGAGTTTTAACCCTTCGACTGCCTGTGCAACCTCCTCCTCACCGAGGTCTTCTAGGTCCGAAGGCTCTTCACCGTTGGCGGTGGCCGCGTTCTGGGCTAATTCGAGATCCTTCTTTTCCATCTGTTGTAACCATCCATCTGTTATTACCATCCACAGGAGAAAGGCTATTAAACCTTAGCGAACACCTCGTTCGACTCGCCTAGGTCACGTGCAGAAGGTGTGATGATCGTCTTGGCACTGATATGTATCTTTTGTCGATCCCGAATTGCACGTCTAACATCCTCTTCGCACACGAAATCGGCAGCGCGATGACCATTGCTAGAGGTTGATACAACTGGCTTGTTGATCTCTGACGTAGCTATTGTCGGCTCTGCCATTGTTGCTGAATTGGCATTGCTTATTGATGCGGCCGCATCTGGCTTCTTAGTCACGACTGTCTCTTTGAGAGGTGTTGCGCTCGTCATAGACGGAGGAGGTGTAGATGGCGAGGTCGCTGCTGTTATGGGCGTAGCACGTGCCGAGAGTTTGCGTTCAGCAAGAAAACGATCGACTAGGTTAGCAATCGCCTCATCATTCAATGTGGTAGGTGTATTCGCTATTGGTACGCCCGCTGATGCCGTTGTCTGTGAGGCCTCTACAGCCGTCTGTAGAACCGCTGCACGCGCACGTGTCTGCTCTATTACCTGAGCAGCAATACGCGCAGCTAAATCTGCAGTTGCAATAGCAGGCTTGGCAGTTATATTGCTGGAGACACGGGTGACAGGACGGGTCTCGAAGGCAATACGTTTAATATCCATTAAATGTAGTGGTGAAACATTGTCAGAAGTGACATTGCCACCCCAACTCCCACAACCCAGCGTCATACTGGGTGGCAGATTGGTTGATAGTCCAATCGCCCCATGTGTGGTGGGCGAGTTGACAATAATGCGTGCAGCCGGTTGATGTAGACCAAATTGCCGCACAATATCTCGATTACGTGAATGTATTCCCACTGTATGGCCCATACCACCAAAATGCAGGATCTGATCACAAAGGCTACTGCCTATTTGCCAGTTTTCTACTGTGTAGTAGGCAAGCACAGGTGATAGTTTCTCAATTGAAAGGGGATGCTCTCGTCCTACTCCTTTTGGTTCCACCATAAGTACACGCACATCGGCAGGCAGAGAAAATCCTGCCATCTCTGCGATTACTTGAGGCGATTTGCCAACTACTTTAGGGTTAAGGCCACGTGTCGGCAGTACAATCAGACGCTCTAGTTTCTCTGTCTCTGCTGCGTTGCAGAAGTAAGCGCCTTGTGCCAGGAATTCTGCACGCACCTGTTTATCGATTACACTCTCAGCTACCACAGCCTGTTCTGAGGCGCAGATCGTACCGTAATCAAAAGTCTTACCGGTAATAATATCGGCTACTGCTTTGGATAGATCAGCAGAACGTTCTACTAATACCGGTACATTACCAGGACCAACACCAAAAGCCGGTTTGCCTGAGCTATAAGCAGCCCTTACTAGTCCTATACCACCAGTGGCAAGTATCACAGCAGTATGCTTGTGCTTCATCAGCTCTTCTGTACCTGTCAGAGTAGCTACTGATTGGCAACCAATCAGACCAGCCGGAGCGCCTGCAGCTTCGGCGGCTTCACGCATTATACGGACAGTTTCGCCTATACACATAGCTGCGGATGGGTGTGGGCTGAGGACAATACCATTGCGTGATTTAAGCGCAATCAGCACTTTGAAGATAGCTGTCGAGGTAGGATTAGTAGAGGGAATAATAGCTGCTACAACACCACGTGGATCGGCTATTTCGATGATCTGCTCAGTCTCATTAATAACACCTACAGTCTTTAGATTGTGGAAGAAATTATGTATATCTTGCGCAGAAAAGCGATTCTTTTCCGCCTTATCCTTAGCTACACCATAACCAGTCTCCTCGACTGCCAACTGTCCTAAACGATCTTTATCTGCAAGGGCAGCACCTGCCATTGCATCAACAATGGCATCAACCCGCTCTTGATTAAAAGTAGCAAAGATCTTTTGGGCAGAATGGGCGGCCTCAACTAGATCGCGCGCCTGTTGTACTGAGGTCAAATCTTTGTCAATCGTCATCGTATCTCCCTAAGCACAGACAGCCAGCGATAGTTGCGCCCCACGATAGGTGGCAAGCGCGTTCGCGGACGGCTGTTGCAGATTACTTCTTATTCTCCTCTTTAGTTGGAGAGTTCAGTGCGCGTTTGCCAGAGTTGCTACCGGCTGCCAACTCGGCACGCGCCGCACCCGCAGCAAGCAGGTGATCAGAACTAAAACCGTTTTCGGAAAGAACCCGTTCAACTTCAGAGTGTGGTCGTGGGATTACATGCACACTAATCAATTCGCCTACACGGCGTGCGGCAGCAGCGCCTGCATCAGTAGCAGCCTTCACGGCACCAACATCACCACGCACTAATACCGTGACATAACCAGCACCAATATACTCTTTACCGATTAGGGCAACATTGGCAGCCTTGACCATCGCATCAGCGGCTTCAACAGCGCCAACAAAGCCCTTTGTTTCGATCATTCCCAAAGCTTCAAATGACATATGATCTCCTGTGCGAAAGAGTTATAAATAAGAATGCATTATTATTGCGGAGCCGTGAACATCTTTGGCCTAACGGCAATTATATCTTTGTTCAACATTTTTGCAAGCAAGCTGGCTGCCCTCTCGCCAGAAACTGAAGATGTCTCAGTGGGTTGTCTCACAAGTCTGCTGAAAAGTAGCCAGTACTCTGTCCTTACAAGATTTGCAGAGGAATACTTGAAGCTGTTGGTAGATATCATGAGTTAGGCTTTCCGCCGAACGTCTATCGGCTGCAGCAATAGCCTGAGCAGCTGGCGCTGGCTCGGCCAACAATGCATCAGCATCTATATAGCCATCAAAGTCGGCAACGATCTCAATACTGACACGATAACAGAGCGCACCGACTTCACACTGGTATCCACAGCGGAAACAGATACGCGAAAGCGGCGAGGACTCACTGCTCATTTTTTCCCAAAACGCTCCACCCGAAACCGGCTCATCTTGACTGGTATATCTGCTGCTAGACCAATCTTATGACGCAAGGCAGCAAGTTGTGCTTCAGCCGTCTTAATACCTTCTAGATCAGGCAACAGTACTCCACGCCGTCCTGTTAATGTTTCGATCATCAAACCATAAATTAATGGATCGTGCTCACTCAAATTATCAATAGATTCGAGTGGAGTAAGAATATCGACAGAATAGACCAAGCATTCCAACTCTATTTCTCGCACTGGTGGAAAACGGTAGTCTTCTGTAGCCGCCTTGATTGCATTACGTATTATCTCTTCAGCAACGTTGTCATAGAGAGGTTGAATTGTGCCTATACAGCCACGCAATTGACCTTGATCGGTTTTAATTGAGACAAAGGTCGCAGCACGTGTGTATAGACCAGTTGGCAATGGCATTGGTGAATCGATGACAATATGGCTACGTAGATAATTTTCCACTGCTTTACGCGCCAGCAGTGGAGGAGTGTATACTTCTTCTTTTGCTGAACTCATGAGAGAGGCATCTCCTTGCCCGTAAGCAGCGGGCGGCGACCAGTAATATCAATAGGCTGAGGGTAGAAAATGTCTTGGACATTACCACAAGACTACTATGCCACCTATCATATTGTGCTAGTCGCTTGCGAGTCTTTGAGAATAGCCACTAGATAACCGACGCCAAATGGCCCTTCATAAGAGAGCAAACGCGGTTGTGGGGTGGCCGTCTCGACAGCGCCGATCGCAATCAAGATAGAACGATAGCCACATTCGCCGGCCATATATCGCAATTCTTGATCGATATCGACAATCGCCTGTAGATCCTGATTCTTTACTGCATTACAGATCTGTTCGTCAAACAGATGTGCACAAGGTTCAAATTGGTAAGGGCCATCAGTAGAAAGATAATGGCTTAAGTCAGCACTTGCGACAACGGCGATGCGGCGGCCCAAACCTATCGCGGCTTCTGCTAACAATCGCCCAAATTGAATATGCATAGCGATCGAGAGAGTGCTAAAGCACAACGATAGCAAGGGGCCACGCCAACCTGCCTGATGCAAGTAGAACATAGGTACTAGTACGCCATGATCTAGTGAACAATGTTCGGGAATTGGTTCAAAGGGGAGATTATTATCGTAGGCTGTGGCCTTGATTAGTTCAAATAGTGCTAAATCGTTTTCAAAGCATAAGGATACTTGACGTGCGCCAAATTGATGGAAGTCACCACTAAGCTGCGGCGCCGAGAAAGCGCTAAAACTGTGCATACTCCCAGGTGAATGAGGAGAGACCAGTGCTATTGTATCAGGGCGGGCAGCGACAAGTTGTGCAGAAAACTCTTTGAGCGCGTCAGCAGAAGCCTGTACGCGCTCGATACGTGTTCCTCCTACTGTAGGCACGAGCAATGGAGGATGCGGGGCGATACCGGCAAAGACAACTCCACCCGACATGTAAATGCTCCCGATTTTGGTTGAAAGCAGCTTATGCCAGACCCGATTTCAAATCAAACAATATAGTATTTGCTAGGGCTTTGCAACTAAGCCTGCAGATGATAAGGTTTACGCTATCGGTGAACTTGACAAATTGGAACTATCATGTAAGATTTGAATTTCCCAAAAACACTGAATACTG
>JBFLVQ010000344.1:0-9916 GCA_040758525.1 Acidobacteriota bacterium | reverse complement strand
TACTCACCGATCTATTGGTCCAAAGCCGCCGCGACTTCGCTGGCGAAATCGTCCTTTCGTTTTTCTAGCCCTTCACCCATCTTGAAGCGCACAAAGCGCCGTACACGGATGTTTTCACCAATCTTGGCGACCATCTGTTTAACTAAGTCCCCTACCGTGATCGTCTGATCTTTGATGAAAGGTTGTTCCAGTAGACAGACCTCAGCATAATATTTAGAGATACGTCCCTCGACAATCTTATCGACCACTTGGGGCGGCTTATTCTTGTTCTTCTCATCAGCTAGTGCTTGTTCACGAGCGATCTCTTGCTCTTTATTAAGCAGTTCTACAGGTACATCTTCTTTAGCAACAAAACGTGGTTCAGCAGCGCAGATTTGCATTGCGATGTCTTTGACAAAGGCATGGAACTCTTCGCCACGTGCAACGAAATCGGTCTCGCAATTGACCTCTACCAATACACCAACTTTACCACCCATATGTATGTAGGAGCCAACGATGCCTTCGGCGGCGACACGGCCTTCTTTCTTCTTGGCAGTGGTAAGCCCACGTTTGCGCAAGACCTCAATGGCACGCTCCTCATCGCCCTGCGCCTCGACTAGTGCGCTCTTACATTCCAACATTCCCGCGCCTGTCTTTTCACGCAGTGCCTTCACTGCGGCAGCAGTGATCTCAGCCATTATTACTTCCTCCCGATCCTGGCGCACTTTCGCGCCTCAACAATTAACAGCAACCAATTGCAATGAAGCGCTTGGCGCCGCAGTAATACCATGAACCTCAGGCAGCTATCCTATCTGAGATCCTCTTCTTCATCAATCTCCTCTTCAATCTCCTCTAGTCCCGCTGTACTACGTGGCTCAAGCGGTGTAGTTGCTTGCGCTTGTCCACTCTCTGCCTTACCAGCCGCCGCGGCCACAACAGCCACATCCACGGCTGGCTCTTCCTTGCCAATACCCATCTGTTGCCCTTCTGTAATCGCATCCGCGACCTTGGAGGTGAAGAGCCGTACCGCGCGCAAGGCATCGTCATTACCAGGAATAATGTAATCTATCCCTTCCGGATCGCAATTGGTATCAACGACGGCGACAATTGGAATACCTAAACGGTTAGCTTCGTGTACGGCGATCTCTTCTTTCTTGGAATCGATGATGAAGATCACATCAGGCAATTTACCCATCTGTTTGATGCCTGCCAGGTTCTTCTCTAATGCTTCACGCTCACGCTCCAAATGTATGACCTCTTTTTTAGGTAGCGCATCATAACGACCATCTGTCTTCATAGATTCTAGATCTTTGAGACGGCGTATAGAGCGCTGTATGGTCTGGAAATTGGTAAGTAGCCCCCCCAGCCAACGTTGGTTAACAAAAAATTGACCGCAGCGTGTTGCTTCTTCAGCAATCGCATCTTGTGCCTGTCGTTTGGTGCCAACAAAAAGGAAGGTCTTGCCTTCCAGGGCTGCTTGAGTAACAAATTTCACTGCCTCTTTAAAGAGGCGCTGCGTCTTTTGTAGATCGATTATATAAATTCCGTTTCGCTCACCGAAGATATAATCTTTCATCTTCGGATTCCAGCGCCTGACCTGGTGGCCAAAATGGACACCAGCCTCAAGCAACTCCTTCATGGTAACTCCTACCGCCAAGCGATACCTCCTATCAGTTTGCGAGTTTGAACCTACACGAACAGGACTAACGAGCGACACACACCGCTATGTGTATCGCCAACCCGCGCCCGCTCGCCGTGTAATAATTGAACCTGCAATTTAGCGTTTCGAGAATTGGAAGCGTTTGCGTGCGCCCTTCTGACCGTACTTCTTACGCTCTTTCACACGTGGATCGCGAGTAACGAAGCCAGCCTTCTTTAATTTGCGCCGCAGATCGTTATTAAAGTCGATAAGCGCACGTGTAACACCATGACGCACTGCCCCCGCCTGACCAGCAATCCCGCCACCTTCCACAGTGACATAGACGTCAAACTTATTGGCGGTGTCGGTCAATTGCAACGGTTGGCGGATGATCATCCGATGGGTCTCGTTGCTGAAGTAGTTGTCTAATTCCCGTCTATTGACGGTAATCCTGCCATGGCCAGGGCGCAGAAAGACGCGTGCCACGGCTGTCTTGCGCCGCCCTGTACCATAATGTTTAGGAAGCTCTACCACTGCTCTACTCCTCTAGGAATACATTATAAATTAAATCTTTCACTATCAAGCACGACTACGCCCTGCGCCGAAGTTAAGCCGTTCCGGTTGTTGTGCCTGATGTGGATGATCGGGGCCAATATAGACCTTCAGCTTGCTCGCCATTGCGCGGCCTAGCTTGGTCTTTGGCAACATCCCTTTAACAGCATATTCGACAATACGCTCGGGATGGCGTTTTAACAGATCACCAGCCGCGATCTCCTTCAATCCACCTGGCCAACCGGTGTGATGGCGATAGGCTTTATCTTTCCATTTATTGCCAGAAAAGACTACCTTCTCAGCGTTGACAACAATCACATGATCGCCTACATCAAGAAAAGGTGTATAAATGGGTTTCTCTTTACCGATCAAGATTCTGGCCACGCGCGAAGCCAGCCGCCCAACGGTCAGGCCAGCGGCATCCACCACGTACCACTTACGTAGCGCTTCAAGATTCTTTCCACTAGGAAAACTGGTTGACATAAATATGAAAACTCCAATGGAATCGCAAAAGGACGAACGAAAAGAATAAAAAAACTCTGTCTTACTTGTCAAGCACTGTCAGGGGGTTTTCTACGCGGACCAGCCTGGACAAAGCTGCGCACGCCGATATAAGATAACCGGCTTTTATCATGGCTGGCACTAATACTCCAGATAATGAGCCAGATGAACAGGGACGGGAGACCGTCGAATCCGACGCCACTACACCATTGGCGGTAGAGCGGCGCCTAGAGAAGAATTTAATTATTTCTATCCTACTTTTTATCATTCTGGCTGTGCTGTTTGGCTCGCTGCGCTTGGTGATAGGAGTAGTAGTTGGTGGCATACTAGCCTACTTGAATTACCGTTGGCTGCATACCAGCCTCAAAGCAGTGCTAGTGACCGCCGCGACCGGACAGCCGCCGCCCAATACCGGCTGGCGAATTGTACAGTTCCTACTACGATGGCTTATTATTCTGGTAGTACTAGGGCTAGCAGTTTGGCAATTTGGTAATGAATTGGCGATAGGAATCATAGTAGGTCTTTTTGCCCTAGGCAATGCCGCTATGATGGAAGCAGTGATACAAGCGTACTATCAACTGCGCGACAAATAACCTGTAGATGTAGAAAGGAACCCTTATGTCACTGGCACTCTTCTTTTGGCAACATGCACAAGAAGCCGAGCACGCCACTCAGAAAGGGGGGCATGGCGGCGAGCATCATATACCCTGGCTAGTCAAACAGGTCAATCATCTATTGGGCCCTCTTGTCTATCCTATACAGAAATCGATTATGACCGCGATCAATCCCGAATGGCATGGCGATCCAGCCGAGGCCATCCCTACTCATATTGTAATGTTGGTAGTGGCTTTTCTTATCTGCACATTAGGATTGTATCTATTTCGCGGCAAACTTTCTGTAGAAAATCCTTCCAATCGACAACAGGTTCTCGAAAATGTGGTGTTGCAGGTGCGTGATATTTTAGATCAGGTGATCGGCCCTTATGGACGTAAATATCTTCCTGTAATTGGCAGTTTTGCCGTCTTCATATTAATTGGAAACTTGATGGGTATTATCCCTGGGCTGGTTTCACCTACAGTAAGTATCAATGTCACGCTTGCACTTGGTATCACCTCGTTTGTCTACTATATGGGTATGGGCTTCAAGCAGCAGGGGATTGGTTATCTTAAACACTTTACGGCAGGGCTCACAGGAGCGATGCTGCCGCTTGGTTTGGTGATACTAGTAATCGAATTAATAAGCAATTTTGTACGTCCTGCCACACTTGGCGTACGCTTGTTTATTAATATTTATGTTGATGAGAAGATCGCTGAAGTCTTTGGTGAATTAGCGCCTTGGGGTGTACCAGCAGTACTGCTTTCGCTCGCCGTCTTCGTTGCTTTTGTGCAAACCTTTATCTTCGTAACGCTCTCAACAGTCTATCTAAGCGAGACTGTACCGCATGATGATCATCATGACGAGCATGAGCATGGCGGCGAAGCGCACGCACATTGATCTGTTAGCTTTTACCGATTCGTATCTCTCTTCGGAGTGGCGCTTTTTTTGGTTCGTAACAATTTTATTGCAAGTAGTTCTCACGTTGTCTGGAGCCTTGTTGTAAGAGGGGCAAGTGTATCCCGGACGTCGAACTTATAATGGTTACAGGTTTACGTGCTGAAAAAGGGGTTGCCTCCGAATAATTGCTCGAACCTAAAATCTCAATAATTAGGAGGAAGACTTCTTTATGAAAAAGCAGATGTTCAAGATTCTTTCGTTAGTATTTACCCTGCTTGCCTTAACGGCTCCTGCACTGGCTCAGGAAACAGCCGCTGGCGGAGGCAGTAGTACTTCACTAATTACCGTGACAGGCGCGCTTGCCGTGGCGATCGCGGCAGCCTTTGGTGCTATGGGTGACTCACGTGCGATCGCAGCCGCTTGTGAAGGCACAGCCCGCAACCCAGGCGCCGGTGGCCGTATCTTTACGATGATGATCCTTGGCCTAGCGCTAATCGAGACACTTGTACTAGTAACGTTCTTGACAGTATTACTCGGCTTTGGTAAATAAGTTGAGATTCTCATTAAAGCCAGCCCTTCTATTCCCTGGAAAGGCTGGCTTTTCTCTTGATTGCATCAGCCTAGTTGTGAGAAAGTATTGTCTCTCCAAGTAAAGCTATCTAGAAAAAGGAAGGCCGGGTCTTCTCTATGGAAAAGAAGGTCTTAGATAGAATCCTCACGATGGCCGTAAAGAGTGGGGTTTCCGATATCCATTTTCAGGCCGGCAGCGTGCCCCTATTTCGCTATAACGGCGCATTAATGGATGTAAAATACGAAGTCCTCACCTCGGCAGATACAGAAGCGATCGCGCGTATCATCCTACGGCAGGAGCGTCTGCATGACTATGAGGAGTTTCCCGAGCGGGATGTCTCCTATGCCATTGAAGGCGCAGGCCGGTTTCGCGCGAATATCTTTAAACAACGCGGCTCCTTTGCCATTGTGTTACGAGCCATTCCCATTGAAGTACGTACTTTCCAAAATCTTAACCTCCCTTCTACACTTGCCGATATTGCTGATCTTACCCGTGGCCTGGTACTTGTGACAGGCGCCACTGGCAATGGCAAATCGACCACTATGTCGGCAATGATCGAGCATATTAATCGTAATCGTAAGGTTCACATCATCACAATTGAAGATCCTATTGAGTTTCTCTACAAAAACCAGAAAGCGGTTATCACTCAACGTGAAATTGGCGAGGACACACGCACCTTCCGCGATGCTCTACGCACCGCACTACGTCAAGATCCTGATGTCATTATGGTGGGTGAGATACGCGATGGTGAAACGTTTGATACTGCCTTACGCGCTGCTGAGACAGGCCATCTGGTAATGAGTGCGATTCATACTACTGATGTACAAAAGACGATTGGACGACTACTGAGTTTCTATGCTGCCGAAGAGCATATGTCGATCCGTTACCGATTGGCTGAGAATTTGGGAGCAATCATCTCGCTACGTCTACTGCCACACAAGAACGGCAATGGTCGTGTACCTGCTATTGAGATGATGCGTACAACCCACGCAATTCAGGATTGTATTAAGAGCCCAGAGAAGACTCATGAGATCACCGCACATATGGAGCGCGGTCGTGATCACTATGGTATGCAGACTTTTGATCAACACCTATTACAACTCTACCATGAAGGAAAGATCAGCCTACAGGTAGCTAAAGCCGCTGCCTCTAGCGTAGGCGAGTTTGAGCGCTCACTCACTCTTGAAGGCGCCTAATTTAGTGGCTTTATGAAATGCAAGAGATTGAAGGATTGTTTGTCAATCTGGAATCTGTACAGAGCTCGAATTTCGCTTGCATTTCACCCCACTCTCCGGCATCTTTAAGTAATGAGTAAACAGCAGAAGACGGTCTATAGCTGCCAACAGTGTGGGTTCCAATCACGCAAGTGGCTGGGCAAATGTCCTGATTGTGGGGAATGGAACAGTCTTGTTGAGGAGCGTGAAACCGTTCCTACCAATGTACGTGTAGCGCTTTCCAGTACTGCCTCTGCACATCATTACAATGAGATTGACAGTCAGCATAATGTACGACTCGCTAGTGGTATTGCTGAGTTTGATCGTGTGTTAGGTGGTGGTATTGTACCTGGCAGCCTGGTCCTTATTGGCGGCGACCCAGGAATTGGAAAATCCACTCTGCTTATACAGGTAGCCGAGAAGCTCAGTCAACTAGTTGGAGATATTCTCTACATCAGTGGTGAGGAGTCCGAACGACAACTTAAATTACGTGGTGAAAGGTTAGGTCTTAACCCCAAGAATCTTTATCTATTGCCAGAGACCTGTTTAGAAAAGATCTTCGATGAGATTGAGCGTCTCAAGCCTATTAGTGTGATTATTGATTCGGTACAGACAATCTATTCTGAACGGCTAGAATCGGCGCCTGGTAGTGTGGCACAAGTGCGCGAGGTGGCAGGGCAATTCCTGATTCATGCCAAACGTACTGCAGTTCCTATCTTCCTTATTGGCCATGTCACCAAAGAGGGTTTAATTGCAGGACCAAAAGCGCTTGAACATATTGTTGATACCGTGCTCTACTTCGAGGGTGAACATCATCATAACCACCGTATCATACGTGCGGTAAAGAATCGTTTTGGACCAGCCAATGAACTAGGCATATTTGAGATGTCAGGAGCAGGATTATTACCGGTCAAGAATGCCTCAGAACTATTCCTAAAACAGCGACCAGTGGGTGTATCAGGTTCAGTAGTAGTAGCCTGTATGGAGGGCACACGTCCACTGCTGGTCGAGCTACAGGCACTGGTCAGTTCTAGTAAATATGGTACCGGACGGCGTACTGCCCAAGGCGTCGAACCAAACCGTGTAGCACTATTGATGGCGATGTTGGAGAAGCGAGTAGGATTGCAACTGCTTGGTGACGATGTCTTTGTTAATGTTGCTGGCGGTATTACTCTTAACGAACCAGCCGCAGATTTAGGTATTGTCGCGGCAATAGTCTCTAGCTTCAAGAATCTCACGATAGATCCTAACATTGCTGTCTTTGGTGAAGTAGGCTTGGCAGGTGAAGTGCGTGCAACCTCACATGCTAGTGTACGTATACGTGAGACCGCTGCCATGGGCTTAGAGAAATGTGTTTTACCAGCAAGTAATCTGGAGGGCTTAGAGAATATCGAGAATATTGAAATAATAGGCGTGCGTTCAGTAATCGATCTGCTGGAAGTACTTTTTTGAAGCGGAAATTACCTGCCGTATAGTAAAATGGTGAGGTTTGTTCTTTGTTCTTTTTATCGATCAAGGGGGTGCTCACCATGTTCTCTCTTATTCTCTCTCAGGCAATCTTCCCTAATAAGTTTGTTCATTACAGAGCCGCTGGGTTTGTTATTGGCTTAATATTTTTCAGTTTAGTCATAAGCCAACCTGCTCAGGCGCAGTCGAGTGGCGCAACAACAGGAACAATTGTAGGCACAGTAAAGGATCAGCAAGGGGCGTCACTGGTAGGCGCAACCATAATAGCTAAGCAGTTGGAAACTAACCTGATTCGCACTGTGACAGTAGAAGAGGATGGCATATACCGGCTGATTCAACTCCCCCCTGCCGATTATGAGATTAAGGTGGAAGCAGATGGTTTCATATCACAGACCACGCTAGTACAACTCTCGCTTGGTACAACCGCATTGTTTCACTTTACTATGACTGTGGGTGGTGCTGAGGAGGTCGTGGAAGTAGTCGCTAATAGCATCGTTACTGAGGGTAAGACAGAGAGTAGTACCAATATTGATCGTGGTCGTATCGATAATCTACCAATTAATCGGCGTAATTTTCTTGATTTCTCGCTTACGGCGCCACGTGTAGTGGCTGATGGTATACGTGCGCAAGGTGTCTCAGCAACCTCTGGACTCTCCTTTAATGGCCAATCTGCTCGCTTTAATAACATCACCATTGATGGATTGGACAATAATGACCTAGGCTCAGGTTCAGTACGCTCAACGTTTGGTCAAGATGCTGTACAGGAGTTCCAAGTCGTCTCTGATAGCTATTCGGCAGAATTTGGTCGTGCTTTGGCAGGGATTGTCAATATCATCACACGAGTAGGCAGTAATGCATATCACGGAAATCTCTTCTTGCTTAACCGTAATGATGAGACCAGTGCGCGTGATGTCTTTAGCAGCTTTGAGCCCAATTATGAACAGTATCAATTTGGCGCATTATTAAGTGGCCCGATCAAAAAAGATCGCGCTTTCTTCTTCTCTTCCTTTGAACGACTCTCAATAAAACAGAGCAATATTGTGACAATTAGTGATGCGACGATAAACTCTATGCGTCGTCAGAAGTTTGATCTGCGTAATGGCCCTATTCCCTTCTCAGTAGACACAACCACATTGCTAGCACGTGCCGATCTACAGCTCTCTTCTCATAGGCTCTGGACACGCTACAATGGCGGTTTCTCTTACAATGGTGCATTTGAGCCCTTTGGTGGATTAATTGCCGATTCGACAGCAGGATTATTACGACTGGATGATAATTCGATCGCTTTTAGCGACACTTATCTTAATACCGATCTCAATCTAGTGAATGAGACTAGGTTCCTCTACAGTCGCCGCGATCAGGATATCGATACTCCAGACAATGGTCCACAAGTACGTATCTTCGCACCAGAAGGAGGTATTATTTTCGGACGTGCAGCCTCCTTACCACAACCTCGCGAAGAGAGAATCTATCAATTTGTTAATAACTTGACATTAGTACGTGGACGTCATCAGCTAAAACTTGGCGGCGATTTCCAATATGTACATTCGCCTGCTGGCAAGACGACATTGCCATTTTTCACTGGCGGCGGAGTAGCCTTTAGTGCGCTCGATTTCAGCCTCTTCTCCGGCATTCCCAATCTACCACCCTTTAGCGCATTGGAATCCTTTGACCCATCCTTGCGTACCCCAGCACAACGCGCTTTTCTAATGTTACTTGCCAATCTACTGCCAACCAGGTTTTCTGATTTCCCTAAAGGTCTGCCATTGGCCGATCTGGCGTTGCCACGCGCCTATACACAAGGTTTTGGAGATGCTAGCGTAGAATTCAAGGAAAAACTCTTCTCAGCCTTCTTGCAAGACGATCTTAAGTTAAAGCACAACCTGTTGGTTAAGTTGGGGGTACGCTACGATATCTTCCGTGTAGGCACTATGCCGCATAATAACGGTAATTTAAGCCCTCGTCTTGCGCTTGCCTATGCTCCTGCCTTCTTTCCCAAACTGATGTTACGAGCAAGTTATGGGATCTTTGTTGGTGCGCCCATTGTCGGCACGGCTGCCTCTGTAGAGGTGAGCAACTCAGGTAAATTTAAGATTCCTCTTATTCCTTTTCCTTTCTCCATTCTGCCTTTTGCCTTACCTGGGCACCACTTTCCCGAGTCGGCTGAAATACCATCTGGTGTCACAGTTACTCCACAACTCTCAGCGCTCTCGGTCTTTCAACAGGATCTACGTAATAGTTACACCCAACAGGCAAACTTTGGCCTAGATCTTCTTGCTGCTCAGGACACTATAGTCTCGCTAAATTACCAATATGTGCGTGGTATTAAGATTTTGGGACAGCGAAACATCAATCCTGTAGTACGTCCTGTGCCAGGTAATCTATTAGAGAGTCTCATCAAGGGACGGGTAGATCCCACACGTGGCGAAGTATTCCAATTTGAATCGAGTTTTGATAGTTATTACCATGGCTTGACAGTTTCATTAAAGCATCGTTATA
>JBFLVQ010000343.1:0-9919 GCA_040758525.1 Acidobacteriota bacterium | reverse complement strand
TCTGCTCTACTACCCTCCAATCTGGTAGGTTTTACATATTAACAGAGCTACAGTAATAAGTTTTAACCGCCTGTAATGGTTTTGATGTCTGCTTCATAACCATGCCGATAGGTTGTAACAGAGGTTATATATGAGTACTTTAACGAGCCGATATGGCAAAAAAGGCGATCTGGTAACTCGTACTATCGCTGATGAAACAATCATTGTTCCGATCAGTCGCCATGTCGCGAATCTCAATGCTGTCTTTACTCTCAATGAGGTAGCCACCTCAGTCTGGCAGCTTATTGATGGACAAATGACGGTTGCAGAGATTATCGATAAGATCACACAAGAGTATGAGATCGATGAAAAGACGGTAGTCGATGATATCTTTCAATTTTTGGATCAGTTAGAGGCGATAGGGCTAATCCTACCCATTAAGGGAAAGGAAGTTTAATGTATGCGTAAAGAAGCCTATGCCGATTTCAGTCTACGAATACATGAAGCAGTAGCGACACAACGCTTTCCGCTTAGTGGCACAATTGAAGTAAGCCACCGCTGTCCACTTGCCTGTCTACATTGCTACAACAATCTTAGCATGGGTGATACTAATGCCCGTCAGCAGGAACTGACTTATCAAGAATATTGTCGTCTACTTGATGAGATTAGCGAAGCTGGCTGTTTATGGCTGCTTTTTACTGGCGGTGAAATCTTTGCTCGTAAGGATTTCCTTGATATTTATGGATATGCCAAACAGAAGGGATTTCTTATCACACTCTTCACTAACGCTACCCTGATTACCCCTAAGATCGCTGACTACTTGGCAGAATGGCCACCCTTCTCAATTGAGGTCACCATTTATGGTGCTACACAAGAGACTTATGAGCGCCTTACCGCTGTTCCAGGCTCTTATCAACGCTGTTTACAGGGTATAAATCTGCTCAGTGAGCGCGCACTACCAGTCAAATTGAAGACCGTTATGGTGACAATCAATAAGCATGAACTGGGACAGATGCAGCAATTGGCAGACAATTTAGGGCTTGAGTTTAAATTTGACGGTATGCTCAATCCTCGCATAGATTGCTCACAGAGCCCTTTGGCAGTACGTTTACAACCAGAAGAGCTCGTCGAACTCGACTTGCGCGATCCTGCCCGAGTAGCTGAATGGCGCCGTTTTGCTGAGCAATTTAGTGGCCCAGTACATTCTTCCGAACACAGTGATGAGTTATATCATTGTGGTGGGGGAGTCAACTCCTTTGCCATAGATCCCTATGGAAATATGAGTATATGCGTACTCTCACAAATCGATAAATATGATTTGCGACAAGGTAGTTTTCGTACTGGCTGGGAACAATTTCTTCAACAAGTACGCTATGGTAAGAAGATCACATTGCAGACCAAATGTATTGACTGTGAAATGAAAGCCATGTGTGGTATGTGTCCTGCCAATGGTGAACTGGAGAACCGGCATCCAGAAAAACCGGTCGATTTTCTCTGTCAAGTTGCGCATTTAAGAGCTTATACATTGGGTTTGCCGATAAAGCCACATGGTGATTGCGAGTATTGTCTGGGAGGTAATAGATATGAGGAATTTGCACAGATAGCTGTGACATTAAAGCATAGAGTGGAAACAGATCCCTTGCCAATGACAAGCAGATCCCTACCAGTATTGGGCCAACCTGCCTCAGTGGGAGGATGTTCAACAGGCGGTTGCTTATCCTGTTCTAAATAAATGAAAGAATACCTAATGAAAGAAACAGAGAAGAAAAAAAATAAGAAGAGTTATTCCAAACCTGAAATTAAACAGGTTGATCTAAGACCGGAAGAAGCGGTTTTAGGTTCCTGTAAGAGTTCGGCCGCAGCAGGACCAGGGGGCGGTCGATGCAGTCTAGGTGTGATCTCTTGTAGCACTTCTGGCTCCTAGTGGCATCTGCCTTTTTCCTGGGGAAGGTTAAACATGGTGACAAGCGCTGATCAAAAGGTACTGGTAAACTCTCAGCAATCACTCTATCTTGCCATCGCAGGCATCAAAATCGCCATGCGTTGTGTTCAACCAGAGTTGAGGCTTGGCAGCGATGGTGCAATTGCAAAATTCCTCATTGCTGAAACCAATGCTGAAGTAAACATTACTATAGAATGGCGTGATAAGTTTACCGAAAGCAATGGGCAATTACTCTTTGACTCCGGTGGCGTTTGGCAACTCTACGAAGATGGCGATAGATTGCGTTACCAATTCTCTTCACCAGTCTTCGGCAGTAGTCCATACAAGGTAGCACTTTTTGATCGTAGCTTTACTGAAGGCTATGTCTATCTTCGCCATGACTGTTTTCCTGATCTACATCCTATCTATCCGCTTGAGTATCCACTCGACGAGTTGCTAATAATGAATCTGCTAGCAAATGGGCGAGGCGCTGAACTACACGCCTGTGGTCTTGTTGATAACGGTTTTGGTTATCTCTTTATTGGCCATTCAGGAGCAGGTAAAACCACTACTGCCCGTCTATGGATGGAACAGGGTGATGTCGAGGTTCTTAGCGATGATCGTATTATATTATGCGAACACGAGAATAGGATCTGGATGTATGGCACTCCCTGGCACGGTGAGGCAGAACTGGCTTTATCAGCACGCGCACCACTGGTGAGAGTCTTTTTTATCTCTCATGGCAAAGATAACGAGATAAAACCATTAAGTATTAGTGAAGCGGTAGCGCACTTTTTTGCCTGTGGCTTTCCACCATTCCATAGCGCCGCCGGACTCAATTTTACATTGGCATTCTTTGAGCGGCTGGCCTGCACATTACCTTGTTATCAATTGAAATTCATGCCCGACAATAGTGCGGTCATGTTCTTACGTAACTGCCTGGCTCAGGGAGAAGCAAATTGAGGGGTATGATTAATACGAAGTTGTTTACAACCTTAACTGATGAACTGTTGAAACGTGGTTGCCAGATACGCTTTCAGGCGAGCGGCAATAGTATGCACCCAACTATCAGGAATGGCGAAGTGATCACTATCGAGCCAGCACAAATATGCCAACTGAGAACTTGGGATATTGTCTTCTATAAAGGTGTACGTGGTCTCTTAGCACATCGGCTACTCAGTTTTACAGAAGTAGACAATGGTAGCCTGATACTGCGAGGAGATGCTTGTAGTGATTGTGATGAACCTGTAACACCAGCACAAATATTAGGTCGAGTGATCGCCGTCGAACGTAGTAATGGCAGCATCAGACTATCTACTAAACTAGCGAAGATGCACTATTGCTGGCGTGTTTACATTATTTCACCGAGTGTGCGTGTGCTACACACATTCACCAATCTTGTTAAGAGATGGAGAGTATTGATTGGCCGCTGAGGTCAGTATGGAGGTAAGAGATGGTCGCACAGTTGAAATCTTGGTTATATTTGCTTGGTTCCTCAATCCATCTAAAACGGTATGCCGTGCTTGTTTATATCTGCGGTTTTATCTTTGTCTATTTTCAGTTGACAGAGCCTATGCAGATATCAGCGAGTGGCACACCTACCACCCAACTGATCGGTCTACATGGCAGTAGCAGTCTGCTTAATCGTGGCGATTTCGTAAGTAGTAGCCAAGTTCCTGGACTCAATACTTATCATTCCTATTTCATCGAAGTGACACCTAGTTTATCACAATTGCAGGTTGACCTTTTTGATGCAGACTTTGGAATGGCAGGAGCAAGCGAATTGAATGACCGTATTGAGGATGGTGATGGATTCACAGGTGCTGCTTGTAGATACGAATTACGTAATCCATCCGGTACACTGGTAGCTACACTGATGGGTACACCTACGGGCCCAGCCGGTTCCAACAATGCCTGGATCAATTTCTTTACGCTTGCTAATCCACCTGCTGGCCATTGGGAGTTGCGTGCAGATGTCTCATCAGCAGTAACCATCGCAGGTGATGTTAATGAATTTGGTATACGCGCTCATGATGGTGATGCTAGCGGCGGTGGTACAGAACTAAATATCTATGCTGATACGCTCTTCAAGATGGGCAACAATACTGTAGCTAGCAGCACCAAATCATTTGAACTCTATCCCTACATCACTGCTAGCTGCACACTGGAATCGAATGATTTTGATTTTGATAGTAATGGCTCGATAGGATTTACTAGCAGGACAGGCGCCTTTACAACAAGCTACACAGATGTCTCGCCAAATAATCAATGGGACAATCCTGCCAATACACCTAGAGCCATTAGTGGCTGGACGACTGACTTTACCAATCGTGAATATGGGATTTGGCAAGCAGACTATAGTTATACCGGTGCAAACTATGGCACTGTTTATATAGGTAGCAGCAGTGCTGCTAATCCTCCCCCAACTTCGCGCGCACCGGCAAACACTTTTCGTTACTATTTTCCTACTGACACTGGTGCAGCACCAATAAAGCCTTATGTCTATCAAGATGTAAGAATCGTTTCTGGTCCTAATCCACCGGTTTCTGGCAGTACTACAACCGTGAGGGTTAATGTCATCATTGTTAATCCTACACCATTCTCAATCACCTTCTCAGCAAGTAATCTAGTAACGATAACAGTTCCTAATAATCCTGGTGGCATTCCTGATCCAGGCTATCAAGGTAGTGTCGTTAGTCAAGGTACAATTGTTAGTCAACCATCGATTGGTGGGCGTGGAACCATTACCTGGAATCCTGGTGTTGTTACTAGTAACACAACGGCAAACCTCGCATATGATGTTACAGTAAGACCATCGGCAGCCGGTCAGCGCATCCCTATCACCGGCAGCACATCATCGGGTGGTACAACTGCGCGTTACGTTGATGAGACTGGCAATACCACACAGACACGGGCTACCTACACATTTGGACCTCTTTGTGAATTGGCAGTGACTTCTGGCATAGTTGTTCCCACACTCGTGCGTTTAGAGACGTTCCAGGCTATCAGTTATGAGAATGGGGTATTGTTAAAATGGCATACCAATTTCGAGTCTGACAATCTTGGTTTCAATATTTATCGCGAGGAGAGTGGTAAACGTGAACTACTAACAAGATCGCTAATAGCTGGTTCGGCATTGCTAACCAGTGGAAACGTTGCATTGACAGCAGGTCGCACTTACAGTTGGTTTGATGATACTTCAAAACCGACTGCAGGCATTCAGTACTGGCTGGAAGATATTGATCTAAACGGACAGCGAATGTTGTATGGGCCAATCACACCGGAAGCTGCCAATAGTGCATTTTCAAATCAAGCCAGCGCGCCACTTTTGAGTAGATTAGGAAGAGGAGCAGGACAGAGAAACTTTGCATTACAAGCCGGCACCTCAATACGCCCACCAGCAATAACAGCAGGTCAAATCCAGACGCAAAGAAACTTGGCTGGACAGGCAGCAGTAAAACTCTCAATCAAGAAGGAAGGTTGGTATCGTGTAACCCAAGCGGAATTGATCGCTGCTGGTCTTGATACCAGAACAGATCCACGCTTCTTGCAATTATTTGTAGATGGCAAAGAGCAGGCCATTAGTGTGATTGGAGAAGCCGATGGGCGCTTTGATACTAATGACGCTATTGAGTTCTATGCTACTGGTTTAGATACACCTGCTACTGACACAAGAGTCTACTGGTTGATCAAAGGCAGTCAACTTGGTGCACGGGTAAAGATCTCGACAGATCGCGCCACAACATTGACAAGTATAAAGGCATTCTCATTCACCGCAGAACGTAAGGATCGGACCATCTACTTCCCTGCACTGAAGAATGGTGATGAAGATAATTTCTTTGGACCAGTAGTTGCCAGTGAGCCAGTAGAACAGTCCCTCTCACTTCAACATGTTTTTCTTGCCTCTCCGCCACGTAATGCAACCTTAGAAGTTTCCTTGTTGGGTGTAACAGATCTGCCCACTATCTCACCTGATCATAGTGTAAGGGTTCTTCTTAATGGTAATAATGCAGGTCTAATCCAATTTGATGGTCAGGTATTGAAATCCTTCCAACTAACCGTATTACAAGAATGGTTACGAGAAGGCGACAATATTGTTACATTGGTTGCCACGGGCGGTGAGCAAGATGTTAGCCTTATCAACTATGTACGCCTTACCTATCTACATAGTTATGATGCTGACACGGATCGGCTCGACTTTACTGCACCAGGCGGCCAACAGGTAAGGCTGGACGGTTTTAGCAATTCATCCATTAAGGTCATCGATATTACCAATCCAGAATTGCCTATTGTTGTTCAAGCGCTTACACAAGCCTCAGCGAATGGCTTTGCTGCTGTTATCAGTGTACCGCAATTAGATATGCGACGACTCATAGCATTTACAGAGAGCCGTATAGAAAGAGCGGCTGATATCAAGCCAAATCAGCCTTCACGTTGGCATCAACCTAGTAATGCAAGTGACATAGTAATGCTTGCCCATCGCAACTTTGTGTCGAATCTTGTCCCACTGAAAACCTTACGACAAGCACAGGGCCGCAGTGCCGTCATCATTAATATTGAAGATATTTATGATGAATTCAGTTTTGGGGCAAAGAACCCTCAGGCGATTAAAGATTTTCTTACCAATGCCAAGGCTGTCTGGCAACGACCACCACGCTTTGTCTTACTGGTTGGAGATGCTAGCTTTGATGCGCGTAACTATTTAGGTGCGGGCGAGCTAGATTTATTACCTACCAAGTTGCTTGGTACAAATTTTCTTGAAACTGCTTCAGACGACTGGTTTGCTGACTTGAATGGAGATGGTGTAACAGAAATGGCAATTGGTCGATTGCCAGTACGTACATCCATTGAAGCCGACCGGCTGATCGCTAAGATCATAAATTACGAAAAGAGCGCACCCGCAGATTGGCAGCGGCAAGTGATGATTGTTGCCGATGATAATGATATTTATGATTTTGAAACCGCAGCCGCACAAGTTCAGATGCTCTTACCAACAAATTTACGTGTGACTAAGATTTTACGCAGTCAGGACGATATAGATACAATCAAAGCGAGAATATTAACTGGCCTTAACAGCGGTAATTTAATTGTCAACTACCTTGGTCATGGCTCAGTTGAGATCTGGGCAGCAGAATCGCTGTTAAGCTCAACAGAGGCACGCACTCTCACCAATGGTGGACGGCTACCTTTCTTTGTAAATATGAACTGCCTGAATGGATTCTTCCATGATATCTACACAGAAAGTCTCGCAGAAGCATTACTAAGGGCAGAAAATGGTGGCGCTGTTGCGGTGTGGGCATCATCAGGTTTGACCGAACCAGCCAGCCAGGTCCAACTCGATAATGCGATAATCCAACTACTTTTTACTCAACCATTGACACTTGGTGAAGCCGTCCAACAAGCCAAGCAGATGATCAACAACGACGATCTTCGCCGCACCTGGATACTATTTGCTGATCCGGCTATGCGACTCAAATAGTATCTGGGTAAATATGAGAAAAAGGCAGCACCGTAGCAGCGCTACTTCACGAGGAAGATTGGTGGCAAAAGCGCTGGCTGGCGCATGGCGTCGCTTGCCAGTAGCTATGCCACTCTCGATTGAGGAGCTTGAAGAGATCAAATCGCTTCTGCTTGAAACCGGCAGTGCCGCACTCTGTTGGTGGCGTATACGTCATAGTGGCTTGCCCAACACCGAACCACTATTAAAGTTACAACAAGCCTATCGTATACACACAATTCAGGCGATAAGCCATGAAAGCATTATCAAACAAGCAATCAACTGTCTACGGCGCGTAGGTGTAGAGCCACTACTTACTAAAGGCTGGGCAGTTGCTCGGCTCTATCCTGAGTTGGGTCTGCGACCTTATGTGGATATTGATCTATGTGTACGGCCAATAGAATATCAGACTGCAGTAGCAGCGCTGGCAAAGTCGGATCTGCCTACACAGCTTATTGATCTACATCCTGGTATTCCAGAACTTGATGATCGTAATCTGGAACAGCTCTATTATCGCTCACAACAAGTGAGATTAGACAATCTTGAGATACAAGTAATAGGCGTCGAGGATCATTTACGTTTTCTTAGTTTGCATCTTATGCGTCATGGTGCCTGGCGTCCACTATGGCTCTGTGACATTGGTATATTGTTAGAATTACAGCAAGACTTTGATTGGGAATATTGCTTTAGTGGTAACCAGTGGCGTTCAGATCTTTTGGCAGGCACAATTGGCTTGGCACAACTACTACTCGATGCACAGCCATATGAAATGCCATCTACAATAGCAAAGCGAATTAAACTCCTACCTGGTTGGCTCACACCTGCAGTATTAAAACAATGGGGCTCTGTTTATCTACATCGCGAGCCATGTATTGATTACTATCTAAAGCACCCTAGAGAAATCTTTGATGGTCTGCGACGGCGTTGGCCTAATCCTGTAGAAGCAACCGTGGCACGACAAGCCTCTTTTAATGAACTACCAAGATTAGTATTTCAACTTAGTGAGTTTGGCGCACGAGCTGTAAATCTGTTTACGAGAAAAGTAAGTTTTCTATAAATCCCACTTTTAGAGAGAGTATTTACCACAAAGACAACCGTGATCAGGTAGATTGATCTGACACTGGCAAGCTAATTGCTTTTTATAGATCACCTAGTCAAACAACCTGATGTTTGTCATCAAGTCAGCTAATGAGGTAATGATAGATTAAGGGTGTGGTAATATGTTCTTAAAAAATATTCGCTTAACAGCTATGCTCGGTCTGATATTAATGTTGCTAATACCTGCTTATACACAAGCAGGCAAAGGCAAAAAATCGCTAAACCTGCCTCAAGGCCAACCAGTACTGTGGCAAGATCCTGGTAATATATCTTCTAAAGATCTTTACCATGGCCCAGGCTCAAAAGAGACTATTCCTACAGGCAGTTTCAAATTTATTAAAGATGATACCAGCGGCTCACAACCAAAATTTATTATCGAAGATTCACAGGGAGTTCGTTGGAAAGTAAAGTTGGGTAGAGAGGCTCAACCCGAAACTGCTGCCACACGTCTGTTGTGGGCAGTTGGCTATTTTACCGACGAGACTTATTACCTACCTAAAATTTATGTAGAGGGAATAGAAAAGTATCAGAATGAACTAATGCCAAGCGGTGGAGTAATTCGTGGCGTAGCACAGGGCGCCCGCTTAGAGCGTGTACAACAGAAGCACAAGATTGGTAGTTGGAGTTGGTTTGACAATCCATTTGTGAATACTAAGGAACTGGATGGCTTGAAGGTAATGATGGCATTTATCAACAATTGGGATCTTAAGAGAGATAATAATGTTATCTACTATGATGAAGCCCCCCAACAACTACATTATTATGTCCATGACCTAGGCGGTACATTTGGTAAGACAGGTGGTGACTTTGACCGCTCTAGAAATAATTTAGCAGACTATGAAGAGTCCAGATTTATAGAAACAACAAATGAGCAAGACGTAGACTTCTTCATGCGAGCCCGTCCACCCTGGTTTTTCCGTATACATAAATCCTACTATCAGGAATATGCTAATGTGTCCAAAGTTGTTAAAGGTATCCCTCGCACACACGCAAAATGGATTGGAGGATTACTAGCACAACTTTCTCATCGCCAGTTGGCAGATGCTTTCTATGCTGCTAACTATCAACCCGCCGAAGTGGAGAGATTTGTTGAGGTACTAGAGTCGAGAATTCGTCAGTTGAATCAGCTTTAAATAGCCTGTAACAACCTACTAATTGGGACTTAAAAGCATTGCTCAACTACTGTCGCTGCGGCAAAATACCGCAACAAATTAAGGGAGTTATTATTGAAAAAACCTCTCACTGTTAATGTAATCTATTGAAAAATTAATACTTATAGATTTTAAAAAGCCCTCGCAATAAATGGTATAGTTATTGCTTGATTGAAAAAAACTATCTATTTGCTAAGTGGATTGCATTAGAGGGGGGCATGGAAAAACTCATTAGAGATTTGGAGCAGACTACCAACTTTAGCCAATCTTTAT
>JBFLVQ010000342.1:0-9928 GCA_040758525.1 Acidobacteriota bacterium | reverse complement strand
ATTTACTTGATCCCATTGGGATTTAAGCCATTAATTAAATAGTCCGGCCGCTCAGTTAAATTACTATATACTTGAATAGCCTCTCTTTTAATGCATAGTAGGTATACAAGGAATTTCTAATCCATTAGTAACCTAGTTAATGGCAATGGTTTATCGGAAATCAAAGGACAATTTTAGGCTGTTAAGCAACTTGACAGATTACATATGTAATCAGTAGAGAAAATACCAAAAGGACCCAAAGGCGCTCTCTTACATTGAATAAGCTATTTATTTTCAATTGATTCAGACTGCAATGAGAGATTTCAGGGACGTATCGATCGTTTTCACAGAAAAAGCATTAGGCGGTTAGCAAGAATCTACCTTTAATTAAGTTGGGTAGTAAGTTCGCAGTTTTATTGAGAGAGAATTTTATTCACAGCAATGGACAATCTTAAAGACTGTCCATTGCTGAGCGACTTTATCAGAGTTGTTTTCACTTCTTATCTGGGCGTGGTTGAGGCCGTCGTGTGTTAGTTGGCTCTTGCTGATTAAGCACTAGCTTATCGACCAGCGCCTTGCGTAGCTCCGGCAGGCTTGGCAGCTTAGAGTCGCCGCCCAACACCCGATCGGTCAGCCCCGATCTCTTACCTGTATTGCTGTTTCCAATCATTGTACACCTCCACAAGAGCTTCTTGATTGTATGATAACACAGTGAATAGAGGTGTATAGCGTTAGCAGTAGCTCTACAATTGTGTGCCTATTCAGCCAACTATCACAGTAAGAGTTATTGCTTTATTTATCTCCATAGCCACATAATATATCTGTTAGTTGAAAAACATCCTAGAGGAAAACAGTAATGCTTGAGGCAAAAGTTTATATACTAGTATTCGATGGTTTTGCTGATTGGGAGCCGACCTATGCGCTGGCTGAGATTCGCCGCTCTGGCGAGCTACAAGTAGTTAGTGTTGGCTTCTCTGATAAACCAGTAATATCGATGGGTGGCTTGCGCATTGTGCCAGATTGTGCGCTTACAGATGTTAATGTTAAGGATGTTCGTCTCTTCATTCTGCCAGGCGGAGATATGTGGGAGAACGATTATCCTACTATAGAGCTAGAGCAAATCTTACATAAGTTAGAACAGTCACACGTACCTATTGCTGCAATCTGTGGAGCAACATTAGTACTAGCACGAGCAGGGTTGCTACGAAACAGGAAACATACCAGTAATGCCAAAGACTACTTGACCAGTTTTGTTCCAGGGTATGGTAATGAATCGGATTATATTGATAAGCTTGCCGTACGTGACCAGCGCATTATCACAGCAAGCGGAGTAGGCGCCATTGAGTTTGCCTATGAAATCTTTGATCAGTTGGGTATCTTTAGTGATGCCGATCGTAAGGTATGGTTTGATCTATTTAAGTACGGCAAGTTTCCCCAACCAATAGCTTAAGATGCCGTCTTCAATAGCATAATAATAGACAAACCCTTGGTGGGATGTGTCAATGTTTCTCTCACAAAAGCCCTCTCAAGAACAGATCCAGCTATTCCTCTCACATCAACGAACACTACCGTTCTCTTATCCTGAAGTGGGTTATTCTGCTAATACTGCTCCTGCCAGTTATAATGTAGATCACAATAGAATTAAATTAGGAGAAGGCGAGAAGGTATTTACTCAAGCGGTAGCAGCAATAAAAAGCTGGCAGATGTTTAATCTTGGTTGGGTAGAACTGCTCTGGCCGAATGCTCCTATCGAGGTAGGTACAGCCGTTGGTGTGCTTATCAAACACTTCGGCTTTTGGTCATTGAATGCTTGTCGAATTGTCTATGTGATCACTGAAGCTAATGATTTAGTAAAGCGATTTGGCTTTGCTTATGGAACATTACCGGAGCATGGAGAAAAGGGTGAAGAACGTTTTTCTGTGGAGATTCGAAATAACGATAATTCTGTCTGGTATGATATATACGCCTTTTCTAAACCCAATAAATTCTTGGCAAAGCTTGGCTATCCATTAACTCGAATATTACAGAAACGATTTGCCAGAGATTCGAAACAAGCTATGTTTAATGCTACTACCCGGTAACAATCTCTTGCAAAGCTTTTAATAACGTATCGATATCATCACTAGTGTTAAATGGTCCAACACTCACTCTTACCAATCCATCCGGCGAAGTACCCAATCTTTTATGTACAAGTGGCGCACAGTGCAATCCACCACGTACAGCAATATCGAAACTCTCATCCAGGATCGCCGCAACCTCATCTGAGCGGTATCCTGCTATTGCAAATGATACCGTACCAACTCTTTGAGCAAGTGTTTTGGTACCGTAGACTTTGATATCAGGAATCTCGCTCAGCCCTGTTAATAGACGTTTTGTCAGGGCAAGCTCATGCTCGCGTACATTATTGATATCCTGCATAGTAAGATAATCTAACGCAGCGCTGAGCCCGGCAATACCACTGGTGTTGGGTGTACCCGCCTCTAATCGGAAAGGCAACTCATCTGGCTGCAATGGTGAGAGCGAATTGCCACCTGTACCGCCCTCACGCCAACAACTCAAGCGTGCTCGTAATCCTACATAAAGAAATCCCGTGCCAGGTGGTCCTAGCAATGCCTTATGTCCACCTGCCGCCAGTAGATCAATCTGTGTCTGTTCAACATCTAATGGTACGGCGCCCAACCATTGTGCGGCATCGACTAAGAAAAGCAGGTTGTGTGCACGCGCAATACGACCAATTGCTTCGATTGGCTGTAACGAGCCAAGCACATTGGATGCGGCGGTGAGTGCGATCAGTTTTGTCTCAGCACGAATAGCTTGCTCGATCTCGTGGGGTGAGACAAAACCCTCTTGATCAAAATCGACCAACGTGATCGAGACAGCAGAAGTCTCAGCCAACCGGTGTAATGGTCGTAACACTGAGTTATGCTCTAGGTAACTAGAAATTACATGATCACCATTGTTAAGCAGACCTTTGAGGGCGATATTAAGCGCATCTGTAGTATTGAAAGTGAAGATGATCTGTTCTGGCACAGGTGCGCCAATCATACGGGCAAGTTTTAGGCGAGTGCGTTCAACTATCTGTTGTGCGGCACGGGCAAGGCGATGGCTACTGCGGCCTGGATTGGCGCCTGCATCCTGCAGACAAGCAACCATCTGCTCATAAACAGTAGCTGGTTTAGGATAACTAGTAGCAGCATTATCTAGATATATTGCCATTGCCGTTTCCCTATGGTGGTACGCTCACGTAGAAAGCGATTCGAGTGACCGCGGTAAAGATCATGCTCTTGAACAAAGGCGATACGCGCCATCACAAGCGCAAGCAGATGATGGAAATGATGTGCTTCCCAACGCATTATTGCTGGCACATAGATACGTGCGATTGCACGTTGGTGCTTCTTGCGCCGGCCAAACTCGAAGGTAACAAGATCTGAAACATAATGGTTCTTGGTAACATGCAATGAGAAGCTATCGCCATGAGGACCTTTGCAATGCTGACGTACAAGGAAGCTATCACTGTCAGCAAGTTGTATGATCATCTTGGCTTTGCGTGGATTAAGCGGAGAACGAACGATCAGGCGCGAGAGTCGGCTCATCTCGTCTTTAGCATAAATTGTCTTGGCCAGTGTGCCAACTTGCAGATCGAGTCTTAGCCCCTTCGCTTCATAGATACCAGTACGTGTGCGCCGCCAAGTAAGCACTGCGATCTCTTTGCTTTTATGCATAAAGATATATTTGGGATGAAGCAGACCATGGCGCTCGACAATGATCTCTCCCTTATGCCAATCATTTTCTACAAACTCAGCGCCCATTACTAAGAATGAGCCAATATCGGTCAATTCTTTTGCTGCTTCCACTCTGCTATACCCCTATATATTTGGCATAAAGGCTACGCGCAATACTCTCATCCTTTGTACCGTGTATAATACTGCGGGCGTCTGGAAAGACGGTCAATTCATAATCGGCCAATTTTAACCGTAGCAAGAATTTATTAAGACGTACCTCACCAGTAGCGCGCAATCGCTCTGCCAGTTGTGCAAGATCTAATTTGACCCCTTCTGCCGGTATGATCTGTACAGAATTGCGCCCACAGAGAGTGGTCATTAACGATGGTCGCTCTGTATTTAGATGATCGAACTGATGCTGGCAACAACAACGACAATCGATACGCTCACGCAAACCCGTGAGGCTCATTTTGGTATAGTTACCTTGCCAAACATCGATCTGTATTAATCCACCATGTAGCTGCGCTAAATTGCCAGTGAGAATCTTGAGCGCTTCAGCAGTCTGCCAAGCGCTAATAATCGAAATAATAGGCAAGATCACTCCAGTAGTATCACAAGTAGGCGCGCTCCCGGGTGGCGGTGCGCTCTCAAAGACACAACGCAGACAGGGTGTGCGTGCTGGCAATACCACCATAGTTAATCCATAAGAGCCCACTGCCGCACCATATATCCAAGGCTTACCCTGTTTGACGCAAGCATCATTGATGAGAAAGCGTGTTTCGAAATTATCTGTGCCATCAAGCACCACATCAGCATCAGCAATGAGAGCCTCAATATTAACATGGTTAACATCGGTAACAACGGCTTCTACCTCAATTTCAGAATTAATACGAGCTACATGCTCGCGGGCAGCAATGGCCTTAGGAAGATGTAGAACCGCATCCTGCTCATCAAACATAATCTGACGCTGTAGATTGGAGGCCTCAACAAAATCTCTATCAATGACACGTATACGCCCCACCCCGGCACGGGCAAGTGTTTCTGTCTGCAGTGCTCCTAATGCACCACACCCTATAATGACAGCCCTACTAGCAAGCAACTGTTCTTGTCCAGTCGCTCCTATTCCTTCAAAAAGTACCTGACGTGAATATCTTTCTGGTAAAGACATATGTAGACCCTGTATTATCGAATCGATTATTAAGTCACAATTGTAACCTCAGTACTGGCGTGCGGCAACAAACCCGCGCTCAAATTGCTCTTTACCTACCGCTTTCGGTATACTTATTACTTCACTACATTAATTATGTTAAATGCGGTATTAGAAAAAGAGACTGAAAAGCTGCTTGCCTGTGTACATTGTGGGCTCTGTCTGCCTGCCTGTCCAACCTATCAACAACTAGGTAATGAGAATGATTCGCCACGCGGACGTATTTACCTAATGCGTGCCGTTGCTGAAGGTAAACTCGACGCTTCCTCAAATGCCTATCAGAAGCATATAGATTTATGTTTAGGCTGTCGCGCCTGCGAAACTGTCTGCCCTTCTGGAGTACGTTTCGGCCAGTTGCTAGAGACTGCTCGTGCTGAGCTTACCGAGACTAAATCGACACAGCTCAATCTGACTGCCAGCATCAAGCGATCATTTACCGGACTGGTGCTTAAACAGATATTCACACGGCCCAGGCTACTTACGTTGGGTTGGACATTAGCACATCTATTGCAACGTAGCGGCTTTATCACGCTTGCGCGGGAAACTCGTCTGTTTCGCTTTGCGCCACAGTTGGAATTTGCCCTTGCCCTGCTTGAGCAAGCGCATAGCCAATTACCAGCAGTACACGCACTGATCAAGCAAATCGATCAATCAACAACTAGCGAATTGAGAGAGCCTCCATTGCCATCCCGACAAGTAGCGCAATTTGTTGGCTGTGTCATGGAAGGGCTCTTTACTGAGACCAATCGTGCCACGACCGTAGCACTACAGGCCAATGGTTGTGTTGTTGAGCAACCTGCTACCCAGGTCTGTTGTGGAGCACTGCATGCGCATAGTGGTTTTCGTGAGGCAGCAATAAAATTAGCGAAAGCCAATATCGATGCCTTTGCCGCCAATGATAAGCATAGTGATATTCCCATCATTGTAAATGCCGCTGGCTGTGGAGCAATGCTAAAAGAGTATGGCGAACTACTTGCCGATGATCCTATCTATGCTGCGCGTGCTCATGCTTTTAGTGCACGTGTAAAAGATATCAGTGAATATCTTATCGCCATAGGTGTACAAAGAGGTAGGCCATTGCCGTTGCGTATTACTTATGATGCCCCTTGCCATCTTTATCATGGCCAGTCTGTGCGCCAACAGCCCATTGAGCTGTTACGTGCAATACCTGGATTAGACTTTGTACCGCTACGCGGCGCTGAACAGTGTTGTGGCAGTGCAGGCATTTACAATCTTACCCATCCTGATCTGGCAAAGCAGTTACTTAATGAAAAATTGGATAATATCGTAGGTACTGGGGCAGCGATCCTAATTACTGGCAATCCCGGTTGTGCTATGCATATAGGCGCAGGAGCAAGGCTGAAGGGTCTATCACTGATCGTACTACATCCTGCTGAACTACTTGCGCTCTCTTATAAAAGTGATGCATAAAAAAGATCTCAAATGAGGCTTGACAGCATAGCCATAGCATTAATATTGTAGCGTTTGCTGGTACCGTTTGTGGTATACAGCAATAGCTTAACTCTTAGGCTCACAAATTTACCTGGCAAACTATTCCGCAATGAATAGCATCCGATAGATGTCCGTTGAAAGGCATGTAAGCAACAGCGCCGCAAGATTCACTAAATAAAACTAATTAAAGGAGTAATTTATTATGAGACGAGAGAGCAGAAACCCGCAGATCGGTGCCTGGTTGCTTGCGATCTGCATGGTAGCGGCCCTGATTCCACTGGCCAATGTGCGCGCACGTGATTTTGAAGTACGTGCCGGCACAGTCCTTAAACTCAGTATGGATACCTATCTGACATCTCGTAATGCACAGATTGGTGATCCGTTCACCGCCACAGTATTCGAGGATGTACGTTCCGGCGGTGATATTATTATCCCACGTAACTCAAAGATCCAAGGTCGAGTGTCATCAGTAGTGCCAGCACAAAGGCCTAGCAAGTCGGGTACACTTGCCGTTGAGTTTGAGACGCTACGACTACCAAATGGCCGTACTGTTGAAGTGGAAGGCCAACTAACCAGCCTTGATCCTGAAGAGCGAAAACAGATTGATGAAGAAGGTCGTGTCTCTGGCGGCTCGTCAACCAAACGTAATGTTGTCTTCATTGGTGGCGGTGCTGCTGGTGGTGCTGTGATCGGCGCGGTCGCAGGTGGTGGTAAAGGCACTGCCGTAGGCGCCACGATCGGTGCCGTGGCAGGTGTGCTGGGTGCCGTCTTCTCTAAGGGAGAAGAGGCACAGGTTCAGACCGGACAGAAGTTTGGAATGGAAGTATTGCGCCCTGTACGTATTCCAGAAGAGTATATTTCTGGTGACTTCAGAGATCGACGTGATGATGATCGCGATGATCGTCGTGATGATCGACGTGACGATCGGCGTGGTGATGATCGCTTTGATGATCGTCGCGATGATCGGGATGATCGTTCTGGAGATGCCAACTTTGGTGGTCGTCGTCCTGGTGTAAATCTCAACTCGCGAGAGATGATCACTCGCGCTCAAACTGTGCTGCGTGATTTTGGCTACTATACAGGCCCACTCAATGGCACATTCAGCAACCCCACACGTACTGCTGTACGCACCTTCCAACGAGATTATGATCTACAGATCACTGGTGAACTCGACTTTGACACCGCCTTTGAACTTGGCTTAATTAATGAGCGTGGTCAGGAGATCCGTCCTGTGCGTGTCTTGCGAGCAACAGCCGAACGGCTTAATGATGGTGCTGTACAGGTAAAGGCAGAAGCACAAGCCAACACTGGTGGCTGGCAAGTCTTCGCTGATCCTCAGATTGATGGCGACATCCTGAAAGTCTTTGTTAGAGGCACACCACCAGATGGTGTTGCCACACAGGCACTCACCCGTTATCCAGTTGATGTTAGAGTACGCAATGCCGGTAATGTACAGAAAGTAGTTCTCTATGGTGATGGCACACCAGTAACAGTAGAACTTGCTAGTCCTATCTTTGAATTGTCGCGCCAGCTCCAACAACAGACCTCTGTAATGCTTGATACCTACAAAGAGGCTACTGGAGTAGGACGTCGTGGTTCAAATGAGCTACGTCCTACACGTCTTACTGAAGCACAGGCTCAAGTGTTGATCTCACTTACCAACCTCTCTAACACTTCCCGTCTAGTTGAACAGCTTGTTACAGCCAAAGCTCCTCCAGAGGGTTTACGTGGTAGCGTGCTGAGCTTTGTACGTGAAGCGCGCCAGACTCAACGTGTGCTTACACGTGTTAATGAAATGCCTCGTATAGAGCGTCAATGGGCCGATTTTGAACGTACCTTGCGTAAGCTCAGTGACAATTATCGTATCAGCTATGAGATCGATCGCGACAATTAACTTAGTATAGAAATAGAGAAAAGAAAAAGTCCCTGTAAGGCAAAAACTCTTTCACCTTACAGGGGCTTTTTCTTTCCATCTGCAGTTAATGATCTCACCTTGGCACAACTGTTGTTACTACATTTTTGAAAATCAGATATCCGATCTGTATTGGCAGAGCTTGAGTTAATAGAACTTATTGAAGGACGACATTCGCGATGAGCTAAGGCTTAGTGCAAAATATTTTGAAAAGCGGGGGTAAACAAAGATGAGATCAATCTGGAATGGCACAATCGGATTTGGGTTGGTTAATATACCAATCAAAATCTATCCTGCAGTCAAAAATAGTGAAACCAGCTTCCATTACCTACATAAAGAAGATATGGGTGCTATACGTAACCAGCGTGTTTGTAAGAAGTGTGGAAAAACACTCGACTATGAAGATCTTGTGCGCGGCTACCAGTATGAGAAAGATAAGCATGTGATTGTGACAACAGAAGAGTTGGAAAAGATCTTTGCAGAATCATCAAAGAGCATTGTTATTTTGGGATTTGTCGATCCACAGGAGATCGATCCAATGTTCTTTGATAAACCTTACTATTTGGCACCAGACAAGAATGATGAAAAACTCTATGCGCTGCTGCGTGAAGCATTACGACGTAGCGATAAAGTCGCAGTCGCTAAATTGGTCTTTCATGATCGTGAACACCTCGCAATCATTAAACCCAAAGCACATACACTAATACTTGAGATACTACATTTTGCTGACAAATTACGAAGTGTAAAGGAATTGTCGTTACCACCTGAAGATACTAAAGTAGGCGAACGTGAATTAAAGATGGCCAAGCAGTTGATTGAAAGTATGACGCAGCAGTTCGATCCAGATAAGTATCCTGATACCTATCAGCAGTCTTTGCAGGAGTTGATAGATACCAAACTTGCCGGCGCAGAGATTAAGACAAAAGCAGAACCCAAAGAGCCTACTAGCATTGTCGATATTATGTCTAAGTTAAAAGAGAGTATCAAAAAGACGGAAGGAAAACGAAAGCGAAGGCGTGCCGCTTAAAATAATCAAAATTGTGAATTAAAGATAGATTGTGGACGGAAAGGTGACAATAGGTAATCCACGCCTGCCTGATGACAATTGGCACAGATTGGCAAGCCACGGCCAAAGAAGGGATTTGTATTAGTACCATCAAAGGTCTCATAAAAAAGCCATCCTTCTCCATGTGTACCACTATTCTCATCCAATTTAATCATTACCGAATAGCCGATCACTTGCTCGTTACCACTAAAGTAGAGTTCCTTAACCATTGCAGCACCTGGCTGCCAGACTTTCTTACCATCCAAAATATTCTGTGTCAGAATGGGGTTATAGTAGGTGCGCACATTGCCTCCATGAGGTCCTGTAGAAGAATGTACTTGTGGCTCGGCAATATACCTCTTCTTGTAAATACCAGCCTTGAGCCAGGTCAGCAGCTTACCCTTTTTCTTAGGAGGAATAATCTCAGATTTCGCTCCATAGGGTAAAATTTTCCCTGCCGTTTGTGCAATTGCGGTTGGCCGTGCCCCTTCAAGTAGTGCAATAATTAGACAAAAGAGGATAAAGCCGCTCAGTACAAAGAACTTAAACTGCATAACCATTTCCCTTCTAACCTAAAGATTTTAGTGATTATTATATAAAAAATAGTATCT